>JAGQUR010000160.1 GCA_020438395.1 Solirubrobacterales bacterium
AACGCCGGCCAGGACTGCACCGCCGCGACCCGGATTCTCGCCGGACCGAAGGTTTACGACGACGTGGTCAACGGGCTCGCCAACGAAGCGAAGGGCTACGTGATGGGTGACCTCGACAGCGCCGACACGACGCTCGGCCCGGTCAATTCGGCCCGGCAGCTCGAGCATGTGACCGGCTTCTTCGACCGGGCTCCCTCACACGCCCAGGTCGTCACCGGCGGCAGGCAGGCCGACCAGCCCGGCTTCTTCGTCGAGCCGACAGTGGTGGCCGACCTTCAGCAGGACGACGAGATGATCCAGAACGAGATCTTTGGACCCTGCATGACCGTCCAGCGTTTCACCGACGAAGAAGAGGCGATCAAGTGGGCCAACGGAACGAAGTACGGCCTCGCCTCATCGGTCTGGACTCGTGACGTGGGCCGGGCGATGCGGGTCACCAACGCACTCCGCTTCGGTGCGGTCTGGGTCAACGACCACATCCTGATGGCGGTCGAGATGCCCCATGGCGGGTACAACGAGTCCGGCTACGGCAAGGACATGAGCATGTACTCGCTCGAGGACTACACCCAGGTCAAGCACGTGATGATCAACCTGGACTGAGGTCCTTCAGACAGGCCGGCACCCCGGGACGCAGCTGCGTCCCGGGGTGCCGGGCGGTCAGTTGCAGGCCGCGGAAGCGGCTGCTTTGGCCTTCTGTGCCGCCTTCTTTGCGGACTTTGCCTTTCTGGTGCCCTTGTTGGCCCTGGTGCGGGCCTTGTTCACGGCCCTCTTCAGGCGCTTCCGGGCCTTGCCCTTCGCCCGGCGCAGCTTCTTCTGCTGTTTCTTCAGGGCCTTCCTGGCCTTCGCCGCTGCCTTGTTCGCCTTGTTGTATTTCGACTGCTGGGCGGCGGCAGCGGAGTTGGCGGCCGAACAGCCCGGAGGCTTCGCGCCGGACCCCACAACGCTGATGCCGTTGTTCTGGCCCGGGAAGTTCTCGATCTGCTCGATGTTCTGGACATAGGACGCGATGATCTGGGTCAATGAGGGCTCCGCGATCCTCGTGTAGATGCCCGGCAGGTTCGGACGGGCACATCCGACTCCCCAGCTCACGACCCCGACCAGGCGGTAGATGCCACCGTCGGCTGGTGCGACGAGCGGTCCGCCGCTGTCGCCCTGACAGGAGTCCTCACCGCCGCTCATGTAGCCGGCGCAGAGCATCACCGATGAATGGAACGCCGCCCCGTATGAGCCCGCTCCCTGGCATGTGGAGTCGTCGAGGATCGGTACCGCCAGGTGCTTGAGGACGGGACTCTGGGAGCCACCTTCCGCGATTGCTCCATAACCGGTAACGATTGCGGCCCTCCCGGCCCTCCACAGCCCCCGTTCGTCAGCGCCGGCGATCTGAATCCGCGGCCTTGAAGACGGACTCGACAGGGCGATGAAGCCGTAGTCGTTGTCATGGGTCGAGGGAACGTAGTTGTTGGCCACGCCCGCACCGCCGCTGAGCGTCAGTTGCTCTCCTCCGGTACCGCTCTGCGTCCGCCCGGTGAACAGGGCGAAGGTGACCGGCAGGAAGTTCAGGTTCTCGTCCACAAGGCAGTGAGCCGCGGTCATCACGATCATCGGATGAATCAGCATGCCGCCGCACAAGGGCTGGCCGTTGCCGGT
The DNA here is from genome assembly GCA_020438395.1 of Solirubrobacterales bacterium. Classification (GTDB taxonomy): domain Bacteria; phylum Actinomycetota; class Thermoleophilia; order Solirubrobacterales; family 70-9; genus 67-14. Next base: position 1,648 of record JAGQUR010000160.1, read on the forward strand.
GATCTGGACCTGCCAGGGGTACTTCTCGAAGGTGGTGTCACTGCCACCGACGATCCGGCTGCCCGGGCTCGAGGAGGTTGCAGCCGTGCCTCCGTCCGGGTTGTCGACCGCGATCTGGCCGTACTCGAGGCCCGGCGTGGCCGCCTGCGAATCATCGACAACGAGGAGAACAGTCGCCAGGCCCGCGACCAGCATCACCACCCCAGCCAGCAAGTAGGCGAAGCTGCGCCTCTTCAGGTCGACGATCATGAATTACCCCCTGTGGTAGTTCTTTCGTACCTGCTTTCGACGCTAACACATGCCGCAGCGACTCGCAGAAGCCGGCCGGTGGCCGGCCCGGGTCAGCTCAGGAGTCCCTGAGGGCGATTATTCCGCCGACCACTCCGAGGTAGGCGGTTCCGTCCGGACCGAGGCCGAGGCCGGCGTAGTTGTTGTTGTGGAAGAAGCCCGAACCGGCGTACTTGTTCCAGACCGTCTTTCCGTTCCGGAAATCGATCGCGGTCCAGTAGTAGCCCTGGGAGCCGCTCGGGTCGGGCGGCCGGGTGTACGTGTAGATCAACCCGGTCTTCGATGACATCTTCGGCACGACCGAAGCTCCGCGTTCGGTCCAGTTCGTCCAGATCTTCCGGCAGCCCTTGCCGTCCTTGCGGATGTCGACCCGGGCGAAACCGGGCTTGGTGACCACGGTCGCGGCGTCGGGGGCGAAGATGTCCGTGTAGCCGTAATTGTTCTCGACGATCATCGACCGGCCGGTCGTGATCAGCGAATTCTCGGTAGCGCTGGACCCCTTCTTGAAGACGGGCACCTGGCAGACCTTGCGCTTCTTGCCGTGGAGTTTCTTCGCTGTGCGGTACACGACGATGTTCTCCGGGTTCGCGTTGTCGACGATCGCCACATAGCCGCCGGACATCACATCCGGAGTTGTTCCGCTTCCCGCGTCGACCTGTCCGGGCTTCTTCTTGCCGGTGTTCCGGTACTTGGCGCTCCAGACGACCTTCGGCTTGTCCTTCTTCGTCTTGCCAAGCCGGTAGAGGCGCTTGTTGGTCACCACGTAGACCGCTCCGCGGTCGACGGTGAACGAATTCTGGATCGTCTCGCTGAGCCGGATGTAACGCACCCGGTGGGTCTTGCGGTCGATGATCCCGACCTTGCCCGACTGTTTGACCACAAACCAGATGTCTCCCTGGAAATCGGGCAGGGCCGAATTCATGCGCTCCGAATTCGGCTTGACGATCGAGGTCAGGTCGTAGTCGCCGGCCAGCTGGAACTGCGAGCCGTCCGGGGTCTGGCCGAGCAGGAGGATGTGGTTGTTCCTGGTCGGGATAACCAGGCGGTTCCGGTTGTCCAGGTAGAAGTAGCCGCCGGCCGAGAAGTTCTGGTAGGCGGGCGTGCCGTCGACCGCCGCCGAGTCGGGCAGGTCATAGGTGTCGAGCACCTCGAGCGTGTCGGCATCGACGATCCGCGCCTGCGGCGGTGCCACCGTGGAAACGCAAACGGTGACGATCCGGCCGCGGCTGTCGAAGGCGATGGTCGAGCAGATGCCGTTGGCCGAGGACCCGGAGGAGGCGACCAGGTTCCTGCCGAGCGGTCCCGGCCAGCTGTAGGTGCCGCTCATCCAGGTATCGTTGTGGATGTTGCTCTTCTGGTTCTTCGCCATGTAGGGGTTCTGTGGTGCCCTGGTGGCGCTCTTGATCGGCTTGGCCTTGAAGGCCTTGCCCGAGAAGTCCGGAAGCGACGGTGCGGGCGGGACCGAGGCGATCGGTGCCGCGCCGGCTGACGAAAGCGGCATCACGGCAGCGAGAATCGCGACCAGGGATACGAGCGCCGTGGCAAGGACGAACGAAGCGGAGTTCCTGCTGCTGATCCGGAAATTCAAGAGCATGCCTTTCTCGATCTTGCCCGGCTCTTCCCGAGCTTCTTCCTGGCAATTTTGACCCGCCGCTGGGCAGCTTTGAACCGGTTACCTCTCCCCGACCTGCGTGCGGCCTTGAGCCTGCGCTGCAGGGACTTTAGCTTCTGGCTGGCCATGTTTCTGGACTTGACCGCGGCGGCGCAGCCGAGCGGCTTCGCCCCGGAGCCGATCACGCTGATGCCCGTGTAGCCCGAAGGGAACGAATCGAGCGATTCCAGGCTCTCGACCTCGGACTGGATTCTGGCGCTGTTGGCGGAAGCGGCAACCTTGGAGTAGATGCCCGGGAATCCGGCCAGGGCGCAACCATTTCCTGTGCTTACGATCCCGATCAGCCGCCGGACGCCGTGGTCCGCGGTGACGCTGAGAGGACCGCCGCTGTCGCCCTGGCAGGCGTCTTTTCCACCCTGCAGGTATCCGGCACAGAGCATGGTCGAGGTGTAGAAGGCTGTTCCGTACTTCGAGCAACCCGAGTCCGCGAGGACGGGCACATTCACCTGCTGCAGGATCGTGGCCCCCTGACCCCCGTCGGTCAGGTCACCGAAGCCGCTGACGGTTGCCATCCTCCCGGGCTTCCACAGTGCCCGTTCGTTCGGACCGGCGAGCTTGAGGGTGTGGGAGGAAGCAGGGCTCGAAAGGCTTACGAAGCCCCAGTCGTAGGTGTCCGTTCCCGGATCGTAGCCCGGGTCGGCTCGCGCGACCTTCCAGTTCAGCTCCTCGCCCCCGGAGTCGAGATTGGTGCGGCCGGCGTAGGCCCGGAAGGTAACGCCGGGATAGTCCTCGTAATAGTTGCCCTGTTCATCCACCAGGCAATGGGCGGCGGTGAGGATAACCATCGGGTGGATCAGGACGCCACCGCAGAACTCCTGGCCGTTGGCGGTGATCACGACCTGCCACGGGTAGTGCTTGCCGGTGGCGTTGCTGCCTCCGACAACCGAGGCGGAGGCACCCGGATCACCGGCTGAAGCGGTTCCGGCCGACGCGGCGGTGGGGGCGATCATCGCGACGATCGCCAGGGCGAGCACGCAAAGCGCTGCCGGTGTCTTCAGGAATTTCAAGTCTTTCTCCGCTTTGGTCGGCCGGTTCGTGGGGGCGAGCCGCTCGCCAGGCGCCTGCAGGTGGCCCGGGGCTCACCGAATAGAACCCGGCTAGAGGCCAAAGGTCTTGCCGATGATGTCTTTCATTATCTCGTCGGTTCCGCCGCCGATCGGCCCCAGCCTCGCGTCGCGCAGGGCCCGTTCGATCCCGTACTCCTTCATGTAGCCGTATCCGCCGTGGATCTGGAGGGCCTCGTCGGCCACTTCGCAGAGGGCGCGCTGGGTCATCAGCTTGGTCATCGAGACTTCGCGAATTACCTGTTCTCCCTCGTTGAAGCGTCGCAGGGTGTCGTAGGTGAGGGTCCTGGCGGCGGCGGCCGTGGTGGCCATTTCGGCAATCTTGTGGCGGATCGCCTGGAAGTTGCCGATCGAGCGGCCGAAGGCCTGGCGGTCGTTTGCGTACTCCAGCGAGGCGTCGATGAGGGCATCCATCGCCCCGACGGCCCCGATCGCCATCAACAGGCGCTCCCAGGCGAAGTTGGCCATGATCAGCCGGAAGCCCTCGTTTTCCTCGCCGAGAAGGTGCTCTTCGGGAACTTCGACGTCGGTGAAGGAAATCTCCCCCGTATCGGAGGCATGCCAGCCGAGCTTCTCCAGCTTCGAGACGACCTCGTATCCGGGCGAGTCGGTTTCGATGACCAGGAAGGAGATTCCGCCGTGGCCGCCTTCCTCGGTCGTCTTCACCGCGCAGACCAGGAAGTCCGCCCGGACACCGTTGGTGATGAAGGTCTTGGACCCGTTGACCACATAGCCTCCGTCGACCTTCCGGGCCATGGTCCGGATCGAGGCGACATCCGAGCCGGCACCGGGCTCGGTGATGCCCAGCGCGCCGATCTTCTCTCCCTTTATTCCGGGGACCAGCCAGCGCTGCTTCTGCCACTCGTTTCCGAATTTGAAGACCGGCGGCATGGCGATGGAGGCGTGGGCGTTCAGGCCGGCCGCGACCCCGCCGGAGGCTCCCCTGCGGGAAAGTTCCTCCACCCAGATCGCGTCATGAAGGTAGCTGCCGCCCTGACCGCCGTACTCCTCCGGGAACTTGAGCCCGAGGAACCCGAGCTCTGCGCAGCGATCAAAGAGCTCCCGCGGGAACAGGCGGGCGTCCTCCCATTCATCCACATGCGGTGCGATCTCGTTCTCGACGAAGCGCCGGACCGTTTCCCGCAGATCTTCATGCTCGCGATCGAAAGGGGGCGGAATCGAGGCTCCGGCGGCGGTGGTCGCCGAAGAGCCGTTTTCACTCATCGATCGAGCTCATGTTGGCGTACCGCTCACCCTGCGGACGGGGCAGGGCGTCCAGCGCGGCAAGCTCCTCGTCGCTCAGGCTGATCCCGGTCGCCGCGGCGTTCTCTTCCAGGCGGCTCACCTTCTTGGTCCCGGGGATCGGCACGAAGTCGTCACTCTGGGCCAGCACCCAGGCGATCGCCATCTGGGCCGAGGTGACGTCGTGTTTGGCAGCCAGTTCCTCGATCGCCTCGACGATCGCAAGGTTGGCCGCCAGGTTGTCCTTGCTCATTCGTGGGTCATGCTCGCGGAAGTCCCCACTTCCGAAGTCGGCCCCGGAACGGAAGCGGCCGGTCAGGAAGCCACGGCCGAGCGGCGAGTAGGGGACGAAGCCGATCCCCAGCTCCTTCAGGGTGGGGATCACCTTGTCGGTGGCGCCGCGCTCGAAGAGCGAGAACTCGGTCTGAAGGGCCGAAATCGGGTGAACTGCGTTGGCCCTGCGGATGTTCTCGGCCGAGGCCTCCGAGAGCCCGAGGTAGCGGACCTTGCCGGCCTCGACCAGCTCGGCCATGGCGCCGACGGTTTCCTCGATTGGCACGCTCTGATCCACCCGGTGCTGGTAATAGAGGTCGACGTGGTCGACTCCGAGCCGCTTCAGCGAACCGTCGATCGACTCCCGCACGTATTCAGGCCGGCCATTGACGTGACGGTCGCGGGGATCGTCGCCACGCATGATCCCGAACTTTGTCGCCAGCACCACCTTCTCCCGGCGGTCGGCGATCGCTCGGCCGACCAGCTCTTCGTTGGTCCACGGCCCGTACATGTCGGCGGTGTCGAGGAAGTTGACTCCGACTTCCAGGGCGCGGTGGATCGTTGCGATCGATTCCGCTTCGTCGCCCTCACCGTAGAACTCGGACATACCCATGCAGCCCAGCCCGATCGCGGATACCTCGAGCCCCTCGCTGCCCAGCTTTCGAATCTCCATCAGCCGATCATAGAACCGGGGCGGACCGGCCCGCGGGAAGGTTTGAACCGGCTTTCGGCGCCAACGCCATGGTTCGGGCCTGCTGCAAAGAAAAACGCCCCGGAACCGGGGCGTTTTCCAATCTGCTGTGTCGGCAGGTCCTAGAAGTTGCCGGGGTGCCTGGCGCTGAAGCCCCGGGAAGACCGGATCGCGGTGCTCCAGCGGTTGCCGCCGGTGGAGCTCATGTTCGAAGTGTCGAAGGAGAGGCCGGCGATGACCATGTACATGTGGCCACCATTGGCGTAGGTCGTGATCCACTTTCCGGCTCCGGGCTGCTTCCAGCGCACGAAGCTGCCGGAAGGCATCGGGTAGCCGATCAGGCCGGCGGCGCGGAGCGCGTAGCTGACCGAGCCGGAGCAGTCGTAGCCCTTCTGGAGCTTGCGGCTCATCGAGTGGCCGCCACCGTAGATGTACGGCTTGAGGCGGATCCGGTTGGCTGCGGCGATCGCCTTCTTGACCACGGCCGGGGCGGTGGCCGGGGCGTAGGCCTTGCCGCGGATCAGCCGGGCCTTCTTGATCGGCTTGCAGGTGGTGGGGGCGAGGGTGAGTCCGCCACTCGACGCGTCCTTGCAACCGGCGGCCTGGGCCGGGCTGGCGAGGGAGAAGAGGGCGACCAGGCTCAGCGCGACCAGCGCGGCGGCTGCTGCGAAAGCCCGGAAAGCATTGAAAGCAAAGTGCGACTCGATTTTGTGCGACGGGTTGATACCGAACTCCTTGGTCGGCCTACGGGGTTAGCTGTCGGGCTGGCGCTTTAGGAGCCGCGCCCCCACCTTGTTTGGTGGGTTCGCCCCAGAATCTCGGTTCCCCCGCTCCCGGTCACAGAGTGATTCGGGATTCGGCGTCTCGGTTATGAACTTGCGGGATCATAGACGATCTGCATGTCATTCGCTAACAAACCCCCGAATCCCTTTGTTAATCCCTGCAAATTCCGGAAACACGGTGTCCTCCGAAAACCGCCCCCAAAGCGGCCTTTGGGGAGGCTAAGGGCAATCGCGGTGCTAGGTTTGACTGGTGGAAATCGCTGGCAAGAAGGTGCTTCTGACGGGCGCGACCGGAGGTATTGGCCGCACGATCGCCGGCACACTCGCCGCCGCCGGCGCCAACCTCATCCTCTCGGCCCGTTCGGCCGAGGCCCTGGAAGAACTGGCCGGCTCTCTGCCCGGGAGCGGCCACTCCGTGATCGTCAGTGACCTGGGAACCCCGGGAGCCGCCGGGAAACTGGCGGCGAGCGCAGGGGAGGTCGATGTGCTGGTCGCCAACGCAGCTCTGCCGAGCACCGGCCGGGTGACCGACCTGACCGACGAGCAGGTCGCCCGCATGCTGCGCATCAACCTCGAGTCCCCGATCCTCCTGGCCCAGGCGCTACTGCCGGGCATGCTGGAGCGGGGTCGCGGCAAGCTGGTGATGATCGGCTCGCTGGCCGGCAAGGCGGGCAGTCCCCGTTCCTCCATCTATAACGCGACCAAGTTCGGCCTGCGGGGGTTCGCCTTCGGGCTGGCCGCCGACCTGAACGACACCCCGGTGAGCCTTACCCTGGTCGCTCCAGGATTCGTCCGCGAGGCGGGCATGTTCGCCGACTCCGGCGCCGATGCCCCTCCTGGCCTCGGCACAACTACCCCGGGAAAGGTCGCGGACGCGGTTCTCAGGGCGGTCGATTCCGACCGGATCGAGATCACGGTCGCTCCCCTGATACAGCGGACCATGGCCCATGTCGGCCTGATGAGTCCCCATATTTCCCATCGGGTCCAGTCGGGCCCGGCCGGTCAGAATGCCGCCGACTCCCTCGCCAGCGGCCAGACCGAAAAACGTTGACCCTCACCCCTCGATCGAGAGAAGAAAGAACATGAGCAGCAATTCATTCGGTTCCAAAGACACCATCGAGTCCGGCGGGGAGAGCTACGAGATCTTCCGCCTCGACGCCCTGCAGGAGAAATTCGATGTCGCCAGGCTGCCCTACTCGATAAAGGTCCTGCTCGAGAACGTGCTGCGTCTCGAGGACGGGGTCTCGGTCAGCGCTGCCGATGTGGAGGCGATTGCTTCCTGGGATGCCAAGGCCGAGCCTTCGGTCGAGATCCCCTTCCAGCCGGCCCGGGTCCTGATGCAGGACTTCACCGGTGTTCCGGCCGTGGTCGACCTGGCCGCGATGCGTGACGCGATGGCCGACATCGGTGGTGACGTATCGGCGATCAACCCGCTGGTCGACGTCGACCTCGTGATCGACCATTCGGTTCAGGTCGATGCCTTCGGCAACGGGATGGCCTTCGAGATCAACGCCGAGAAGGAATTCGAGCGGAACCTCGAACGTTACGAGTTCCTCAAGTGGGGGCAGGGCTCCTTCAATAACTTCCGGGTGGTACCCCCGGCTACCGGCATCTGTCACCAGGTCAACCTCGAATACATCGCCCAGGTCGTCTACTCCCGCGAGAACGACGGCGTGCTCCAGGCCTACCCGGACACCCTGGTCGGCACCGACTCCCACACGACCATGGTCAACGGGCTCGGGGTCCTCGGCTGGGGCGTCGGCGGTATCGAGGCCGAGGCGGCGATGCTGG
>JAGQUR010000161.1 GCA_020438395.1 Solirubrobacterales bacterium
CGTGGTCGGCGTGAAGGATGAAGAGTACGTCGATCGCCTTGGCCAGCCTGGGGTCCGGCTCGTACTTCGCCTCGGTCATCTTGAACATCATCGAGAGAAAGTTCTCGGGATAGGTCAGGTCATTGTCCGGATAGACATAGGGCAGACCCATGTTGTGTCGATACGAGAAGGCCGCGAGGGTCGGCATCTTGGCAATCAGCCTGATGGTCGCCAGATACCGCTCGACCGGATCCTGAATCTGGTTCGAATCCGGATAGAAGGTGGAGAGCGCCCCGGTCGAGGCCAGCAGCATCCCCATCGGGTGGGCGTCGTAGCGGAAGCCGGAAAGGAACTTCTTGATGTCTTCGTGGACGAAGGTGTGGTGGGTAACGTCATGAACCCAGGCCTCGAGCTGCGGCCGGGTCGGCAGCTCGCCGAATACCAGCAGGTAGGCCACTTCGAGGAAGGTCGAGTGCTCGCAGAGCTGCTCGATCGGGATTCCGCGATGTTCCAGGATTCCCGCTTCCCCGTCGATGTAGGTGATCGACGAGCGGCAGGACGCGGTGTTGGTGAAGGCCGGGTCGAAGGCCATCATCCCGAAGTCGTCTTCGTGGACCTTGATCTGGCGAAGATCGAGGGCCTTGATCGTGTCGTCCTCGATCGGCAGCTCGTAGGTGCGCCCCGTCCGGTTGTCGGTGACGCTGAGGGTGTCGGTACCGGTGGCTACGCCGCCTCCGTCATCTTCGGCGGGCGCTTCGGTCTGCTGTTCGGTCGACATGCTTCTCCTCGATGCTGGTCTCTGATCTTTGTCAGGGACCAGTATTTCAGTTAAGCGAAAGCGGTCATCGATTTCAGCGCTTCGAGCCTGGACTCGACCTCGTCCCGGGTCAGCCGGCCGACCCGCTCGGTGCCGAACTCCTCGACGTTGTAGGAGGCCAGCACGGTTCCGTAGCCCATTGCGGTCCTCAGGGCCTGCTGGTCGATCTCCCCGGCCTCGCCGTCGAGGTATCCGAGGAAGCCACCGGCGAAGGAGTCGCCGGCTCCGGTCGGATCCCGTACGTCCTCGAGCGGGAAGCCGGGCAGGGCGAAGAAGGAACTTGGCGTGAAGAGCGCGGCACCGTACTCGCCCTGTTTGGCGATCACCGCGCGGGGTCCCATCGCCATCACGGCCGTGGCGGCGCGGGCAAGGTTGGATTCCCCGGTGAACTGCCTGATCTCGGCGTCGTTGATGAGCACGCAATCGACCTCTGAAATCGCCTTCTCGAGCGACGGCTTCGCCGTGTCTATCCAGAGGTTCATGGTGTCCAAGCCGACGAAACCGGCCCCCTCGCACTGGGCCCGGACCTGGCGCTGGAGGTCGGGCTGGATGTTCGCGAGGAACAGCATGTCGGAACTGGCCGAGGTTTCCGAGAGCTTGGGCTCGAAATCACCGAACACGTTCAGTCGGGTGTCATCGGTATGGGCGGTATTGAGGTCGTACTCGTAGTGGCCCTTCCAGAAGAAGGTCTCACCGCTCACCCGCTCGATGTCGGCGGTGACGACGCCACGGTTCTCCAGCACGTCGAGCTCGGTCTGGGTGAAGTCGTCGCCGACCGGTCCGACCACACGGACGTCGGTGAAGAAGCTGGCAGCCAGCGAGAAGTGGACTGCGGAGCCGCCGAGCATGCGCTCGCGCTCGCCGAAAGGGGTGGTGACCGCGTCAAATGCGATCGAACCGACAACGGTCAGAGACATGGCCGGGATCGTACTCACCACCGTGACAAGATGGTTTGGTGAAAGCGATCCAGATCGAGGAGTTCGGCGGTCCCGAGGTGATGAACCTCGTCGAACTGCCCGACCCGGTGCCTGCCGAGGGTGAGGTCCTGATCGAGATCAGCCGCACCGGGGTCAACTTCTCTGACACTCACATCACCAACGACCAGTACGTGGCGAAGCAGCAACTGCCCCTCGTGCCCGGAATCGAGTTCGTCGGCAGGACGGGTGACGGGAAACGGGTTGCCGCGGTGGTGCCGAATGGCGCCTACGCCGAACGGATCGTCGTGCCGGAGTCGGTTCTGGTGCCCATCCCGGATGAGATCGACGATGACACGGCGGCGGGGATCCTGATCCAGGGTGTGACGGCGGACGGCGTCCTGACCTTGAGCGGCCGGCTCCGGGAAGGAGAAACCGTGGTCGTCGGTGCGGCGGCCGGCGGCACCGGCTCCCTGGCGGTCCAGCTGGCGCGGTCGATGGGGGCCGGCACGGTCATCGGGTTGGCATCGGGGGAAGAGAAGCAGAAGCTCGTCAGGGACCTCGGTGCCGACGTCGTGATCGACTCGAGGAGCGAATCGCTCGGCGAGGAAGTCCGCGTCGCAGCGGAGGGTCCGGTCGACCTCGTCCTGGAAATGGCGGGAGGCAGCAGCTTCGAACAGCTGCTCCCGACAATCGGTCCGTTTGGCCGGATGGTCGTGGTCGGAATCGCCACCCGGGAGCAGAATGAGGTCAGGACTGGCAAACTGCTCAAGAACAGCCTCACAGTTTCCGGCTTCTGGCTCATGCATCTGCTGGCCAGACCGGAGCTCGCCGGCGAATCGATCGACCGGGTCTTCAGGGCCACCGCCAGGGGCGATCTCAAACCGGTGGTAAGTGGAACCTACGGCCTCACCGATGTGAGGCAGGTCCATGAGGACATCGCCTCGCGAAAGACAGTCGGCAAGTTGCTGCTCGACCCAACCAGATGACAGAACAGACAGAACAAGAAGAAAGACTTTTCAAAGACCTCGGGCTGATGCCTGAGATCCAGCAGGCAATCGACGAGATCGGATTCGAGAAACCGAGCCCGATCCAGGCGGAAGCCATTCCCGAGTTGCTCGCCGGCCACGACGTGATCGGCCAGGCGCAGACCGGTACAGGCAAGACGGCCGCCTTCGGCCTGCCGATGCTGCAGTACCTCGATCCGGCGAACGACGAGGTGCAGGCGATAGTCCTCACCCCGACCCGCGAGCTATGCATCCAGGTCACCCAGGCGCTCAGGTCATACGCCGAGCATCTCGACATCGAGATCGTCGCCGTCTTCGGTGGTGCCCCGATCCGCAGCCAGCAGGCCCAGCTCCGGTCCGGGGCCCACGTCGTAGTCGCGACGGTGGGCCGCATGAAGGACCTCATTTCCAGGCGATCTCTGGTTCTGACCGCGGCTCGCTTCGTGGTACTCGACGAAGCCGACGAGATGCTTGACCTCGGCTTCATCGAGGACGTCGAGCGGATCCTCCGCATGTGTCCCAGCGGCCGGCAGACCGCGCTTTTCTCGGCCACCATGCCGCCGCCGATCAAACGGCTTGCCGACACCTTCATGTACGACCCGGTGACCATTTCCATCACCCCCAAGACCCTCACCGTGGATGCGATCGAGCAGGCTTACGTCGAGGTGCCCGGCCGGGCCAAGGTCGACAAGCTGATCGAAGTGGTCAAGGCCGAGGATCCGGAGCAGGCGATCCTCTTCTGCCGGACCAAGCTCGGTTGCGCCAGGCTTGAGCGGGACCTGAAGAACCGGGGTCTGGACGTAAAGGCCCTCCATGGCGACCTCAGCCAGGGCGTGCGTGACGGAGTGATGCTGGCCTTCAAGAACCATCGCTGCAAGCTGCTGGTGGCCACCGACATCGCTGCCCGCGGGCTGGATGTCGACCACGTGACCCACGTCATCAACTACGACATCCCGAACAGTTCGGAGACCTACGTCCACCGGATCGGCCGCACCGGCCGGGCCGGTCGCACCGGTCGCGCGATCACTTTCGTGACCCCGGATCAGCTACGTGATCTCGATCAGATCAAGAAGGACGTGAAGGCGTCGATCTC
>JAGQUR010000162.1:0-264 GCA_020438395.1 Solirubrobacterales bacterium
GGGTCGCCCGGGTGCTGTCGTTCGGGAACTCCTCGAGGGCGTATCCGACCGCAAGCTTGGCGGCCATCGTCGCGATCGGGGAGCCGGTCGCCTTGGACGCCAGCGCCGAGGAGCGGGAAACCCTGGGGTTCATCTCGATCACGACGATCTCGCCGTCGGCCGGGTTGACCGCGAACTGAACGTTGGAACCACCGGTCTCAACCCCGACCGCACGGATCACGGCGATCGCCATGTCCCTGAGCGACTGGTAGACCGGGTCGGTCA
>JAGQUR010000162.1:314-4982 GCA_020438395.1 Solirubrobacterales bacterium
TTCTCGATCGAGCAGATGATCACCACGTTGTCGTTGCGGTCCCGCATCACCTCGAGTTCGAACTCGCCCCAGCCGATCACTGATTCCTCGACCAGCACCTGGCCGATCGGACTGGCCGCGATCCCCTTGGACACGACCTCGATCAGTTCCTCGCGGGTCTCGGCGATCCCGCCACCCTGGCCGCCCATGGTGAAAGCCGGCCGGATGATCGCCGGCAGCGAGGCGTCGCCTTGGTCGAGTTCCTGCAGGGCCTGCTCGACCGATTCGACCGTGATCGACCAGGGGATGCGGATCCCAGCCTCGGTCATCACCTGCCGGAAGACCTCGCGGTCCTCGCCGCGGATGATCGCTTCCCGGTTGGCCCCGATCAACTCGACTCCGTACTTCTCGAGCGTGCCGTCGGCGGAAAGGTCCATCGCCAGGTTCAGCGCGGTCTGGCCGCCGAGGGTCGGCAGCAGCGCGTCCGGACGTTCCTTCTCGATGATCTGGGCGACCGGCCCGGGCAGCAGCGGCTCGACGTAGGTCCGGGTCGCAAACTCGGGGTCGGTCATGATCGTGGCCGGATTCGAGTTGACTAGCACGACTTCGTATCCCTCTTCCAGCAGCACCTTGCAGGCCTGGACCCCGGAGTAGTCGAATTCGGCGGCCTGGCCGATCACCACCGGACCGGAGCCGATCACCATGATCCGCTTGATGTCATCACGGCGCGGCATCAGCCCTCCTTCGCCAGGTCGAGGAAACGATCGAAGAGATGCCGGGCATCGCGCGGTCCGGGCCCGGCCTCCGGGTGATGCTGGACGGTCATCGCCTTCGCATCCGGAAGTCGCAGCCCCTCGACCGTGCGGTCGTAGAGGTTGATGTGGGAGAGCACCGCCTCCCCGTGGTCGGTCTTCCAGCGGACCGGCTCGTCCTTTTCGATGGTTCCGGCTCCGTCGGGGCCGACCACCGCGAAACCGTGGTTCTGGGAGGTGATCTCGATCACCCCGGTCTCCAGGTCCTTGACGGGATGGTTGGAGCCACGGTGGCCGAATGGCAGCTTGAAGGTCTCCAGCCCGACGGCGCGGCTCAGCAGCTGGTGGCCGAGGCAGATCCCGACCATGGGCTTCCTCCCGATCAGCTCCCGGACCGTGTCGGTGACCGCCGAGACGGCGGCGGGATCTCCCGGTCCGTTGGCAAGGAACAGCAGGTCGGGATCGCGTGACATGACCTCGTCGGCACCGGTCAGGCAGGGCAGCAGGGTGACCCGGCAGTCCCTTTCCAGGAACTGGTTGACGATCGAAGCCTTGATCCCGGTGTCGAGAGCGACCACATGGGGCCCCTGGCCGGGATGCTCGATCGGCTCCTCCGGGCTGACCTTGGAAGCGAAATCCGAACCGGCCATAGAGGGCTCGGCCTCGATCCGTCCCATCGCCTCATCGCTTGTGACCGAGGCCGGGAAGATGCCGCCGCGCATCGCACCCTTGTCCCGGATGTGGCGGACCAGGGCGCGGGTGTTCACCCCGGTGATCGCCCAGACCCCGTTTGCCTCGAGCCAGTCGAGCCAGCCACCCTCGGCGGTGGCCGCATCCGCGCCGTTTCTGCCCTCGCGCATGATCACGCCGCGGGCGTGGGGACGGTCGGATTCCATCGCTTCCGCCGACACCCCGTAGTTGCCGATCATCGTGTAGGTGAAGGTGATGATCTGACCCGCATAGGAGGGGTCGGTGACCGCCTCCTGGTAGCCGGTCATGGCCGTGTTGAAGACGACTTCGCCGACCCCGCCCCCGACGTTGCCGCAAAGCGCTCCCTCAAAACGGCTGCCGTCTTCGAGCAGGACGTATCCCGGTGTCGACTCGCTCATGCCACTCCCAGACTGAAAGTTCTCAGACGGAAAGCAACTTGCCCGTCGGCCAGGGTCACCAGCACCCGGCTGCGGAGCGTCTCGCCGGCACACCAGGAGTTGACCGAGCGGCTCTCGTAGCCGTCTTCCCCGACCACCCATTCGGCTTCCAGGTCGACCAGGCAGAGGTTTGCCCGGCTGCCTTCGATCAGGGTGAACGGCTCGATGCCGAAGGGCACCCCGCCGGATCCGAGCTTCTCGACCAGCAGGTCGAGCGTGATCCGGCCGGGCAGCACCAGTTCGGTGTAGATCGAGGAGAAGGCGGTTTCCAGTCCCGTCACGCCCATGTTGGCGGCCTCGTAGGGCACTTCCTTCTCATGGATGGCATGGGGTGCGTGATCGGTCGCGATGCAGTCGATCGTCCCGTCGATCAGCGCCTCGATCAGGGCCTGCCGGTCGGACTCGGTCCTGAGCGGCGGGTTCATCTTGTGTTTCGAGGCGTCGAGATCGCGGACCGCCTCGTCGGTCAGGCACAGGTGGTGCGGGGTCACCTCGCAGGTGATGTCCACACCGTCTTCTTTCGCCCGCCGGATCTGCTCGATCGATTCGATCGCGGAGAGATGCTGGATCTGGATTGCCCCGCCTTCGTAGCCGGCTATCGCCGCGTCGCGGCCGATCATCGTCGATTCGGAGATTGAGGGAACGCCCCGGAGGCCGAGTTCCGACGAGACGACGCCTTCGTTCATCACGCCCTTCCCGGAGAGTTCAGGATCCTCCTCGTGGAGGGCAATGCGCCCGCCGGTCATGGCCTGGTACTGGAGCGCCCGGCGCAGGATCCGGGCGCTGGCGATCGGCAGTCCGTCGTCGGTGAAACCGACCGCCCCGGCCTCACGCAGTTCCGCCATCTCGGTCAGCTCTGTGCCCTTCATGTCCGTGGTCACGGTGGCGGTGAACCCGACCGGGACCGAGGCCACATGAGAGGCCCGGTCGCGCAGCGCCTCGATCTGCTCGGGGCTCGAAACAGGCGGCGAGGTGTTCGCCATCGCAATCACGCCCGCGTAACCGCCCGCGGCAGCCGACCGGGTGCCCGTTTCGAGGTCCTCCTTGTACTCCTGTCCGGGTGTGCGGAAATGGACATGGGGATCGAAGAAAGCCGGGAATACATGGAGCCCTTCCGCCTCGATCACTTCCACCCCGTCCGCGGCTTCGAGCGTGCCGGCCTCGGCGAGGCGGGAAATGGACCCGCCCTCGATCAGGATGTCCCTGGCACCGGAGATGCCCGCCGCGGGGTCCAGCAATTCGGCTCCCCGGATCAGCAGGTTGGCTTCCGGCCCCGGGCGCTGGACCAGGGGCGCCGGCAGGCCGCCGTTCTCCGCGCCGTCTTCGGGCAGGCCGTCGATCACCTCGTTCATGCCGGCTCTCCGATCGGCACCGGGCCCTCGGCGCTGGCATGGGTCTCGCCACCGTGGGCGAGAAGTTCGAACAGGATCGCCATCCGGACCGCAAGCCCCGAGGCCACCTGATCGGCGATCAGGCACCGATCCGAGTCGATCACGTCACCGCCGATCTCGACCCCGCGGTTGACCGGACCCGGATGCATGACCAGCTGCCGGGGGTTGAGCCGCCGGGAGTTCACCTGGAAAAGCCGGGCGTACTCGCGAATCGAGGGCACGAAGCTCTCCTCCATCCGTTCGCGCTGCATCCTCAGGAGGTAGACGACGTCCGCTTCCTCGATTCCGTCGAGGCTGTAGCGGACCTCGCAGCCGGAAGCTTCGATTCCGCGGGGAATCAGGGTCGGCGGGCCGGCGATGGTCACCTCCGCTCCCATCATCGAGAAGGCCTGAATATTCGAGCGGGCGACCCGGCTGTGGAGCACATCCCCCACGATCCAGATCTTCCTGCCCTCGATCGATCCGATCCGCTGCCTCAGTGCGAAGAGGTCGAGCAACGCCTGGCTTGGATGCTGGTGCATCCCGTCCCCCGCGTTCACGATCGCGGCGTCGACCCAGCCACTCAGCATCTGTGCGGCACCGGCCTGCGGGTGGCGGATGATGATCGACGCCGGGTCGTAGGCGGAAAGGGTCTCCACCGTGTCCTTCAGGGATTCACCCTTCTCGACCGACGATCCGGATGCCTTGACCGAAACCACGTCGGCGGAAAGCCGCTTGGCCGCGAGCTCGAAGGAGGATGAGGTCCGGGTGCTGGCCTCGTAGAAGAGTGTGACCACGGTGCGACCACGCAGGGCCGGCACCTTCTTGATGTCCCGCTTCGAGACCTCGGCGAAGCTTTCGGCCCGGTCGAGCAGGCTCTCCACCGCTTCCTGGTCGAGGTCCTCGATGCTGAGCAGATGTTTCATTCGACCGCCTCCACCGGGGAAAGAATCGCCACTTCGTCTTCGCCATCGGTCTCCTTGAGCCGCACCGACACCTGTTCGCTGCGCGAGGTCGGGAGGTTCTTGCCGACGTAATCGGGCCGGATCGGAAGTTCGCGGTGGCCGCGGTCGCAGAGCACGGCCAGCTGAATCCGGGCGGGCCGGCCAAAGTCGAAGAGCGCCTCGATCGCGGCCCGCACCGTCCGGCCGGTGAAAAGGACGTCGTCGACCAGCACCACGGTTCTCTCCTCGAGCGGAAAGTCGAGTCGGGTCGAATGGACCACCGGCTGGTAGTCGGAGCCCCGGATGCCGATGTCATCGCGGTAGAAGGAGATGTCGATCTCCCCGAGGGGAGGCGCTTCACCGGACAGGCCGGCGATCATCGAAGTGAGGCGTTCGGCGAGATAGGCGCCGCCGGTGTGAATGCCGACGATGGCGAGATCGGAGACGTCCGGATTCTTCTCGACGATCTCGTGGG
>JAGQUR010000030.1:0-8735 GCA_020438395.1 Solirubrobacterales bacterium
CGGCCTCGTGGAGGACGATCAGGGCGCTGAATGCGAGGAATGCAACGAGGAAGCTCAAGAGCGACCAGAAATGATCTCAGAAGCGCGCTCCCGGCTTGCCTCGTCGACCGCGAAAAGCTCGTCAAACCCTCTTGCAGGGCCACTTCCGACGTCATCAAGGGTGCTCTCGATCACCCTGGGAATGTCGCTGAAGGAGATCCGTCCGTCAAGAAACGCGGCCACGGCCACCTCGTCCGCGGCGTTCAACACGCAGGGGGCGATGCCTCCGGACTGACCGGCCTCACGGGCCAGCGCGAGGCAGCGGAAAGTGTCCGGGTCCGGCTCTTCGAAATCGAGGCTGCCCACCTTCGCCAGGTCCAGCCGCTCGACCGGTACCTCAGCCCTCTCGGGCCAGGTGAGCGCGTAGGCGATCGGAACCCGCATGTCCGGATAGCCGAGATGAGCGAGGGTGGCACCGTCGCAGAGGTCGATCAGCGAGTGGACTATCGACTGCGGATGGACCACAACGTCGATCCGGTCATAACCGGTCCCGAAAAGGTGATGCGCCTCGATCATCTCGAAGCCCTTGTTCATCAGCGTCGCGGAGTCGATCGTGATCCTTCCCCCCATCGCCCAGGTGGGATGGTCGAGGGCTTCTTCCACGGTGATTCCTTCGAGGTCGGTCCTGCCCCGGAAAGGGCCGCCCGATGCGGTCAAGACGATCCGGTCGATGGCGTGGGAATCCTCGTTCTCGATCAGCTGGAAGAGCGCCGAATGCTCCGAGTCAACCGGAAGCAGCCGGGCCCCGGTGGCGGAGGCGAGTTCGGTGACCAGTTCGCCCCCGATCACCAGGCTCTCCTTGTTGGCGAGGGCGACATCGATCCCCTGGGTGAGGGCGGCGATGGTAGGGCCGAGTCCGGCCGCCCCGACGATGCCGTTGAGGACGATGTCCGGCGAAGTCGCCCCGATCAATTCGCGGGCTGATGCTTCGCCCGACAGAACGGTTCCGTCAAAGCTGGAGGCGGCCTCCGCCGCGGAGGCTTCGTCCGCCACCGCGATGGTCCCGACCGAGAAGCCCTTGGCCTGGGCGACGGCGGTCTGCCAGTCGCGGCCGACTGCGAGTCCGACCGCCTCGAGATCGTCACGGCCGGCGATGATCTCGAGCGCCTGGGTGCCGATCGAACCGGTCGAACCCAGGATCAGGACCCTCCTCGCCATCAGTACACCAGCGCCACTGAGACGTAGTAACCGACCACGATCGTGAAGAAGACGGCGTCGAGACGGTCGAGCAGGCCGCCGTGCGGTCCGAAGAGGTTGCCGGTGTCCTTGGTGTCGAGATCCCGCTTGATCATCGACTCGAAGAGATCCCCGATCGGGGCCACGGCAGCTACTGCCGCGCCCAGGATCAGCGCGTCAACTCCCGAGAGCCAGTCCTGGTAGAGGCCGGCGCACCAGACTCCGAGCATGCCGATCAGGAAGCCGCCGATCAGTCCCTCGATGGTCTTGTTCGGCGAGAGGTTCGGGGCGAAGCGGTGGCTGCCGAACATGCGGCCGACCGCGTAGGCGCCGGTGTCACAAGCGAAGGTGCCGACCAGCACGTCGACGACCAGGGCGGCGCCGTGGTCGGGAAGTTCCCTGAGCAGCACGGCGTGAGCCAGGGCGAGGCCGATCCAGTAGATGCCCAGAACGGTCACCGCGATCGAGCCGGTCACCCCTTCCCGGTTCTTCCGGCGGGCGGCACCGAAGAACACGAGCAGGAACGGCAGTGCGAGGAACATCAGGACGTTGAACTGGGTGCCGAGCCAGGCCGAGGCGACGATTCCGACCAGTGACAGGTAGGCGGGAATCTGAAAGGGCCGGTAATCCTCTGCCATCTGGAAGAACTCGCGCAGGCCCAGGCAGCCAAAGACCGCCAGGGCCGCGGCGAACCAGGGCCCTCCGGCGATGATGATCGCGATCACCACGATGATCCAGGGGATCGCGACCAGAATCCTCTTCGCGGTTTCACCCATTAGGCCGGCTCCCGGTTGCCGAACCGGCGCTGACGGTTGCCGTATTCATCGAGCGACGCCTTGAACGCCTCTCGCGAAAAGTCGGGCCACAGCTCGTCCCTGAAGACGAACTCCGAGTAGGCGCATTGCCACAGCAGGTAGTTGGAGATGCGCTGCTCGCCGCTGGTCCGGATCAGCAGTTCCGGATCGTGCATCTCCGGCGCATAGAGGCACTGCCGGAATTCCTCTTCGGTGGTGCCGCTGAACTTCCGGGCTGCATCGACGATCTCGGCCCGGCCGCCGTAGTTGAAGGCGATGAAGAAGGTGATCGTGTCGTTTGCGGCGGTGAAGGCCTCGGCCTCTTCCATCTGCCGCTGAAGCTTTTCCGAAACCCCTTCCCGGCGACCGATGAAGCGCATACGCACACCTTCTTCATGCAGTTCCGGGGTTTCGTTGACGATCCGCTGCGAGAACATCTCCATCAGGGCCGATACTTCCTCGGGAGAACGGGACCAGTTCTCGGTCGAGAACGAGAACACCGTCAGTTCCCTGACCCCGAATTCAACCGCGTCGCGCAGGCGCGCCTTGACGGTGTCGGCGCCGGCCTTGTGTCCTTCCTTGACCGGCAACCCGCGGCCCTGGGCCCAGCGACCGTTGCCGTCGGTGATGATGGCTACGTATCGGGGTGTTTTCACACCTCGAGAATCTCTTCTTCCTTGCCCTTGAGCATGGAATCGATCTCCCCGATGGCTGTGTCGGTCTCCTTCTGCAGCGCATCTTCGCCGCGCCGCTCGTCGTCCTCGCCGACCTCACCTTCCTTCTTCAGCTCGCGCAGGTCAGCCATGACGTCCCGGCGCACATTGCGTACCGCAACCCGGCCCTCCTCGGCGACGCCATGAACGACCTTGACCATCTCCCGGCGCCGCTCCTCGGTCAGATCGGGAATCTGGAGACGGATCACGTTGCCGTCGTTGGAAGGAGTAAGTCCGATGTCGGACTCCTGGATGGCCTTTTCGATCAGTCCGAGGGCACCCTTGTCATAAGGAGTGACGGTGAGCAGCCGGGCCTCGCTGGCGGCCACGTTGGCGAGCTGGTTGAGCGGCGTGTTGGCGCCGTAGTAGTCGACGGTGATCCGGTCGAGCAGGTGAGGCGTGGCGCGGCCGGTGCGAACGGTGGCGAACTCGCCGCGGGTTGACTCGACGGTCTTGGCCATCCTGTCCTTGGCGTCGCTCAGCAGGTCGTCGATCATCAATCCTCCTTAGGGGCGATCAGTTACCGGCGACCCTGGAGCTGACCAGCGTGCCCACGTTCTCGCCGGAAACGATCCTATCCATATTGGCCTCATCGGCCATGTTGAAGACATAGATCGGCAGGTCGTTGTCCATGCAGAGGCTGAGGGCGGTCGAATCCATCACCTTCAAGCCACGCTCGATGGCTTCGCGATGGGTGATTTCCGGGATGAACGCGGCATCCGGATTGGTGGCGGGATCGCTGTCGTAGACCCCCTCCACCCCGTTCTTTGCCATCAGGATGGTCTCAGCGTGGATCTCCAGCGCGCGAAGGGCGGCTGCCGTGTCGGTGGTGAAGAACGGATTGCCGGTTCCGGCCGCGAAGATCACGATCCGGCCCTTCTCGAGGTGCCTCATCGCCCGACGCCGGATGTAGGGCTCGGCGACCTCTTTCACGTCAATCGCCGAGACCACCCGCGTGAAGTGCCCGTGCTTCTCCAGAACGTCCTGCAGGGTCAGGGCGTTGAGCAGGGTCGCCAGCATTCCCATGTAGTCGCCGGTGGCCCGGTCCATGCCCTGAGCGGCCCCGTCGACCCCGCGGTAGATGTTGCCGGCCCCGACCACGATGGCGACTTCGACGCCGCGGTCCCGGATGATGCCCACTTCCCGGGCGATCCGTTCAACTTCCTCCGGATCCGTCCCGAAGTCCAGCTTGCCCATCAGGGCCTCGCCGGACAGTTTCAGCATTATCCGCTTGAACCGCGGCTCTCCGTCGCTCATCAGCTGGTCGGAAATCTACCTCTTACTCGCCGATGCGGAAGCAGGAGAAGCGGCTGATCACCACGTTCTCGCCGACCTTTGCCGCAATTTCCTCGCGCAGCTGCTCGATGGTCTTCGAGTCGTGCTTGTCGGTGTTGACGTGCTCCTGCTCGAGCAGGGCGATGTCCTTGGCCCACTTGTTGACCTGGCCTTCGACGATCTTCTCGATCACGTTCTCGGGCTTGCCTTCTTCCTTCGCCTTCTCCTCGAAGACCCGGCGCTCGGCGGCGATCTGATCTTCGGGGATGTCCTCCTTGGAGACATGGGTCGGCGAGGCGGCGGCGATGTGCATGGCAACTTCGTAGGCGAAGTCAGCGAAGTCCTCATTGCGGGCAACAAAGTCGGTCTCGCACTGGACTTCAACCAGGGCGCCGACCTTCTTGTTGGCGTGAATGTAGGAGGCGACGACGCCCTCCGAGGTGCCGCGGTCGGAACGCTTGGCGGCCGATGCCTGGCCCTTGACCCGAAGCAGCTCGACCGCGCGATCGGCGTCGCCGTCCGCCTCGATCAGGGCCGCCTTCGCGTCCATCATTCCTGCACCGGTCTTTTCGCGCAGCGCCTTGACGTCTGCGGCCTTGATGTCTGCCATCAGGCGTTCTCCTCGCTGTTCTCGGCGGCCGGAGTCTCCTCGGCCGGCGTTTCTTCGGTCTTGTCGGCCTCATCGTTCTCGGATGCGACAGCCTGCGGGTGCGGGTTGTCAGCCACGGCCTGCGGGTGCGGGTTCTCCGGAACCGCCTGCGGATGGGGGTTGTCGGGCACCGCCTGCGGGTGCGGATTTTCGGGGACGGCCTGCGGATGCGGGTTCTCCGGAACCGCCTGCGGATGCGGCTTGGCGGCCTGCTCCTTGGCGGCAGCTTCGGCCTTCGCCTTCTCCTCGCGCTGGCGGGCCTTCTCCTCGGCCTGCTCCTTCTCGATCTGCTCGCGGCGGGCGCGCTCTTCCTCTTCGCGCTTCTTCCGCTCGGCCTCTTCCTTCTCGCGGCGGGCCTGTTCTTCGGCGCGGCGCTTTTCCTCGATCACGGCCCAGGCGCCGGCACCCTGTTCCACGGCCGAGCCGATGGTCGA
This sequence comes from Solirubrobacterales bacterium, assembly GCA_020438395.1. Taxonomy (GTDB): domain Bacteria; phylum Actinomycetota; class Thermoleophilia; order Solirubrobacterales; family 70-9; genus 67-14. Next base: position 5,081 of record JAGQUR010000030.1, read on the forward strand.
GATGACCAGCTCACAGGAGCGGATCGCATCATCGTTGCCGGGAACGACGTGGTCGATGTGGCCCGGGTCGCAATTGGTGTCGACGAGTGCGATAACCGGCAGGCGCAGCCGGGTTGCCTCGCGAAGGGCGATTTCCTCGGACTTGAGGTCGGTGATGAAGACCGCATCGGGTACGCGGTCCATGTCGGCTACGCCACCGAGCGCGAACTCCAGCTTGGCCAGCTCGGCCTGCATGTTCATGCGCTCCTTGGTCGGCAGCAGCTCGATCTGGCCCGACTCGACCAGTCCGCGAATCTCGTGCATTCGCTTGATCCGCTGCGAGGCGACGTTGAAGTTGGTCAGAAGGCCTGGCAGCCAGCGCCGGTTCACGTACGGCATCTTCGACTTGTCGGCCCAGTTCTCGATCACGTCGGAGGCCTGCTTCTTGGTGCCGACGAAGAGAACCGTTCCGCCACCGGAGGTGAGTTCCCCGACGAAGCGGCGTGCTTCCTCGAGCATCTCTTCGGTCTGCATCAGGTCGATGATGTGGATCCCGTCGATCTCGCCGGCGATGTAGCGGCGCATATTCGGGTTCCAGCGGCTGGTCTGGTGGCCGAAGTGGACTCCGGCTTCCAGGAGTTCCTGGATTCCTACCTGGGACATGCTTCTCCTTGAATTGGGGTGAAAAACGGATCCGCCCGGGCCGTTATCGGTGGAATCCGCGCGGAGCCTTTCTCCGGGCGGCAGGAGCCACCGTCGTTTCCCGGGGGTTGGGGAATACGGACAGCAGTCCAGTCTAGAGGGAATCCGCTTTGCGTGCGGATTCGAGCGCGGTCGCGAGGTCCTCGGGAAGGGGTGCCGTGAAGCTCATCTGCTCGCCGGTCCGCGGGTGAGGGAACCCGAGCCTGGCCGAATGGAGAAACTGCCTCGTCAGGCCGTATCGAACCGGCCCGTTGTAGACGTGGTCACCGACCAGGGGGTGACCGATCGCCTCCATGTGGACGCGAATCTGATGGGTCCGACCGGTTTCCAGCTTGACCTCGAGCAGGCTTTCCCTCCGCAGGGCCTCGACCACCTCGAAATGCGTCACCGCCTCGCGCGACGCTGCCCCGTTAACAGCCATCCGATGGCGCTTGCGCGAAGCGCGGCCAACCGGTGCGTCGATCGTCCCGGTTCGCGAACGGAACCTTCCGTCGGCCAGTGCCGTGTAAATGCGCGAAACCTTCCTGTCCCGGATCATCCGCTGCAGATCGGCGTGGGTCTCCTCCTCGCGGGCGACGACCATCAGTCCGCTGGTGCCCCGGTCAAGGCGGTGCACGATTCCCGGCCGCTCGGCGTCATCGCCCCCGGCGAGCTGCTCTCCGAGCAGGTCGACCAGGGTTTCGCCCTCGTAGGAGGGTGCCGGGTGGACCACGAGATCCCAGCCCTTGTCGATAACCGCGAGGTATTCGTCGCTGAAGACGATCCGGAAACCCCGAGGGCCCGGTTCCGGGTTCTGTCGGTCTTCAGGTTCCATCCGGTTCGCCGCCGGCCGGTTCAGTCGATTCACGGTCCGGTTGGTCCCGGGCCTCGTCTTCCCCGTCCCCCCAGATCAGGGCGACGGCGAGCAGCACCACCCCCACGGTGATCGCGCAGTCGGCCAGATTGAAGGCGGGCCAGCTCGGAAACAGGATGAAGTCCGTGACGTGGCCGATCCGCACCCGGTCGATCAGGTTGCCGGCGGCACCCCCGAGAATGAGCCCGCCGGAGATCCAGGTGAGGTTGCTTTCCGGGGCCGAGGCGATGAAAGCGCCCAGGGCCACGAGGGCGACACCGGCCAGAAGGATGACAAGAACACCTCCGCCGCCGGCCAGACCGAACGCCACACCGTCGTTGTGGGAGACGGTGAAGTCCAGCGGCCCCAGCACGTGGACGAGCTCGCCCGGCTCGATCCGGTCGGTGACCAGGGCCTTGCTGGCCTGATCGACCATCACGACGGCGCAGGCCAGCAGGCCGGCCCAGATCAGATGCCTGTAGCCCCTCAAACCGGCTCAGCCCCGAACGAGAGAGACGACGATCTGCTGTCCGATCAGCAGCAGGAAGATTCCCACCACCGGGCTCAGGTCAAGAGCAAAGCCCCCTCCTCCGACCGGAGGCAGGAAGCGGCGGAACAGGTTCAGGTAGGGATCGGTCGTTTCCCTCACGAATCCGGCCACGGCCTGGACCACGGAGTTCTCGGGCAGCCGTGGAATCCAGCTCATCAGCACCCGGAGGAAGACCAGGATGATGTAGACGGTGAAGAGGCCGTTCACATAGGCCGCCACGTCGCCCCTGGTCACGGCGAGTATCGCTTCCACGGGTCAGTCCCCGCGCATCCGTGCGATCGAAGCCTCGTAGGCGGCCCTGAATGCGTCGGCACCTCCGGCCGCGGCGAGTGCTTCGAGTCCGGCTTCGGTGCTTCCCCCCGGGGAAGCGACTGCCGTCTGGATCTCGAAGGGTGTGCGGTGCTTGAGCAGTTCCGCGGTCCCGGCCAGCGATTCGCTGACCAGCCGGATCGCCACATCCGCCCCCAGGCCACCGTGGGTACCCGCACTCCGGAGAGCCTCGGCGACGACCGCAAAGTATGCGGGCGAACACCCCATGACGGCGGTTGCGACGTCCATGCTCTCATCGGGCAGCTCATGAACCCGGGCGATCGACTCGAGCAGCTGCTTGCTCTCGGTGACTATTTCCTGGTCGATGCCTTCCGGCTCCGCCATGCAGATGACGCCCCGGTTGACCTCGACGCCAAGGTTCGGCATAAGCCGGATCACGGTGCTGTCGGGGAATTCCGAGACCAGTTTCTCGAGGGGAGTGGCCCCGAGCAGGGACAGAACGGCCCGCGGGGCAGGCAGCTCTTTCGCCACCGTCTCCAGTGAGGCCGGCTTGACCGCAAGGATTACGAAGTCCGACTGTCGCACCAGGTCGTCGTTTCCCTGGACTGCGCGCCCGCCGACTTCCTTGGCGAGAGCCGTGGCACGTCCCGAACCTGAATCGGTGAAGAGCATCTCGGTCGGAGAGTTCCGCTCCGCCCTGGCCCAGCCGCGGGCCATCGCCGCCGCCATGTTTCCGGAACCTATGAACCCGACAATCATGCCGGACACTTTATGGATTCAGCCGCGGGTCAGGACTGGTTGAAGAAGCCCTTGTCGATAAGACGGGCCTTTTCTTCGGCGGAAACCTCGACGTTGCGCGGTGTGAGCAGGAAAACCTTCTCGGCGATCCGCTGCATGCCACCGTCCAGAGCGTAGGTCAGCCCCGATGCGAAGTCGATCAGCCGTTTCGAAAGCTCGTGGTCGGTGGTCTGGAGGTTGAGGATGACCGGAACCTTGCGCTTGAACTGGTCGGCTACCTGCTGCGCATCGTTGAAGTTGCGGGGAATGACCAGATGCACCTGGACGTCGTCACCGTTGTCGCTGCCAACCGATCGCAGGGTCCGGGAACGACCGCGGCTCGGCGCCGGCATCGGATCGTCGTCGGCGAAGATGTCGTCGATCTCGTCGTGGCGGGAACGGCGCGAAGTCGGCAGACGCCGGACGTTCGCTTCACGATTGCGGCGACCCCGACGACTTTCGTATTCGTCTTCTTCGAGGTAGTCGTCTTCGTAATCGTCGTATTCGTGATGGTCGTCTTCCTCGGCGAGGCCGAAGTAAACGAG
>JAGQUR010000030.1:8761-20216 GCA_020438395.1 Solirubrobacterales bacterium
CGTAGTGCCATAGGTATGCGGTGTTTTCGGTCCGGGGAGGCCGATTCCTTCTGATCGGGGGTCGGGTCGGGGCAATTATCACCGAATTACCCCCTTTGCAGCGAAAATCACGCTTTCGGCATCGAGGATGCAGCCGGAACCGGCTTCAACCGTTCAGCCAGGCGATGCCGGCCTGACGGCCGGTTCTGCCCTGATCCCGGCGATGCGAGAAGAACCGTTCGTCGCAGAAAGTGCAGATTCCGGCCGATTCGACCGCCTCCACCCCGGACCTGGCAAGCAGCCGCCGGGTCACCTCCGGGAGGTCGAGGTTCCTGCCCTGCATCAGGTCCGGGCCCAGGTTTCCAAAAGACTCCTCCACTTCCGGGCCGACCTCGAAGCAGCAGGGGCCGATTCCGGGACCGATCGCCGCCGCGACTCCGCCGATCTCCGCGGTGGCGGCATTGATGATCCCGGCGGCCAGGCCCCGCCAGCCGCAATGAAGCATCGCCAGCCCGCGTTCGCCCAGCAAGGCAACCGGCAGGCAGTCCGCCACCAGGACCAGCAGCGGCCTCAACTCTTCGTCGGTCAGCTGGCCGTCAGCCTCGGCTGGCGGGTCGGGGCCCGGATGAGACCAGGCGCCGGGAATTTCGGTTCCGGCCCGGCTCAGCCCGGCACCGTGGATCTGCCGGCCCATCGAGACCCGCTCCGGGTCGAAGCCGACCGCCGCCGAGAGGGTCAGCCGGTTCTCGAGGACGTTCCCGCGGTCGTCGTCGGTGAGTATCCCGAGATTCAGGCTTCTGAACGGTCCCTCGCTCCCGCCGCCGTCCCGGGTGCTGAAGACGACTCTCGCCCGGCCCGCCAGGTCCGCTTCCAGCCACGGCACTCCGTCCTTTTCGTTCCAGTTCAAGGTCGGCTGACTCCGGCCGCTTCGAGCGCCACCTTCAATTCGGCTTCCGCTCCGCTGAGTCCCCCGTTGAGTTTGGCTTCCAATGCCGAGTCCAGCGCGGTGCCAATCTCCGGTCCCTCCGGCACTCCCGCCGCGAGAAGATCTGCTCCCGTGATTTCGAGCTCGACCCACCGCCACTTCTCCTGCCATTGATCGAGCCATTCGGCGCCACGGGCCCTGGCCAGAAGCAACTCCAGCGGGCTGTGCCCACGGGCCGAGCGGTAACCCTCCCAAGGGTTTGCCGGCTCGTCCAACAGTTCAACCGTGCCGGTCAGGGCGCCAAACACAGCCTCGAGAATCAGGGCCTCCCTCGGGGCCTCGCCCCGCCACGGTTCGATTTCCGCCAGTTCCACAGCCCGTTCGGCCAGGTCCAGGCGCTCTTCATCGAAATCTACGAGGCCCCACACCCGTGCCAGTCGCAGGGCCTCCAGGGAATTGTCTTCCCCGGCGATCAGGCGCAGTTCGTTTTCTACCCGGTCGCTCGAAACGGCGCCCAGGTTCACGCCGAGCATTAGTTCGGCCGTCTTCGGCTCAAGGTCGAATCCGAACCTTGCCGCGTACCTTGCCGCCCTCAGGGCACGGGTCGGATCGTCCTCGAAGGATCTGTCGTGAAGCACCCGCAGGACACCTGACCGGAGATCGGCAATGCCCCCGAACGGGTCGATCAGCTCCGACTCCCTGTCCACGCACATCGCCATCGCGTTGATCGTGAAGTCGCGACGGATCAGGTCGTCTTCGAGCGTCCCGGGATACACCTCGGGCAGGGCGCCGGGCCGGGCGTAGGTTTCCGTCCTCGCCGTGGCCAGGTCTACCGGACTTCCGTCCACATGCAGGTTCACGGTTCCGAACCGTTCGTTCACCCGTGCCTCCGGGTCAAGCGAAAGCGCGAGCGGGACCGGGTCCCCCTCGACGACGAGGTCGACATCATCGACTTCGAAATCCGCGAGTCCGTCCCTGATTGCTCCCCCGACCAGGTAGACGGGCATTTCCGCTGAATCGCGCACACGGTCGATCGCCGGGTGGGTCCAGATCAGTGCCGCCAGTCGGTTGAAGTCAGGGTCGATTCCGGGAGTCATCGGTCTACTCCCGTACCATGATCCCTTCTTCGGATGACCGAACCAACTGACAACCCTCAGGAACCGGTGGCGGCTGCGCCCTGGTACCGGCAGCGAAACAAGATCATTGCCTTGATCGCCGTGGTCCTCGTGGCACTCGGGGCGATCGCCTTCGTCGCCTGGAGCCAACTGAAACGCCCGGATGACGTAAGCAATCCCGACGTCCCCTTCGTGGTCCCGGACAAGAAGCCGAAGCCGAAACCCAAGAAGAAGAAGACGATCAACTGGACCACCTTCCGGCTGAACCTTCAGCGCACCGGTTACCTGCCCGTCAACGGAATTCACCCGCCCTTCAAGCGAATCTGGAAGTACGGCGACCAGCCGCTGCTGGAGTTCCCGCCGATCGTCGTAAACGGCCGCCTGTACTTCGTCGACAACGACGGCACCGCGCATGCCTTGCGCAGTGACAACGGGCGCGAGATCTGGCATCGCAAGATCGCCTCGCTCAACGCGTCGACCCCGACCTATTCCAAGGGCCGGCTCTTCATCGTGAACCTGGAACCCGGGCACGTGCTCTCGATGAACGCGAAGAACGGGAAGATCATCTGGGAGAAGCCACTGCCCTGCCGGTCGGAGTCCTCGCCCGCCGTCGTCCACGACCGGGTCTATTTCGGTTGCGAGAACGGCGTGCTCTACGCGCTCAAGGCGAGGAACGGAAAGGAAGTCTGGGAGACATCGGTTTCCGGCGCGATCAAGGGGGCGCCGGCCTATCAGGGCGGAATCCTTTACGTCGGCGACTACGGCGGTGTGATGACTGCGGTCCGCGCCAAGACCGGCGAGATCAAGTGGCAGTCGGACGGACTCGGATCGAGCTTCGGCCGCGCCGGTTCCTTCTACTCGACCCCGGCCGTCGCCTATGGCCGGGTGTACCTCGGCAGCAACGACGGGCGGGTCTACAGCTTCGACAAGAACACCGGCGAACTGGCCTGGACCGTCTCCACCGGCGGCTGGGTCTATTCCGGGCCCACGGTCGCCCAGGTCCCGGGCACCCCGCCCAGCGTGTACATCGGTTCCTTCGACGGCAACGTGTACGCGCTAAACGCGAAGACCGGCGAGACCCGCTGGACCTACTCGATGGGCGGCCGGGTGATCGGCTCGCTCAGCGTGATCGGGCGGATCGTCTATGCCGCGACCTTCGATGGCACCACCACCTACGGGCTGAGCGCGAAGAACGGTCACAAGGTCTTCGAGTTCCACACCGGCGCCTACATGCCGGCCGTATCCGACGGCCAGAAGCTCTACCTCGTCGGCTATTCGAGCATCCACGCCCTGAAGCCGATCACCTACAAGCAGCTGCGGGCCGAGCGCCGCGCCAAGGCAGCCCGCAAGGCAGCCCGGATCAAGGCCCGCAGGCAGGCGGCCAAAGCCAAGGCGAAAGCGAAGGCCCAGGCCGGCCAGAACGGCCAGTAGCCGGTGGATCCCGGCTTCGAGGCCCGACTGGCCCGGCGAAAGGACCTGGTCCGACGCAGGCAGATCGTCCGCCGGCGTATCCTGATCGGCTCGTTCGCGGGAGTCTTGCTCTGCGTCGCGGCTTTTCTTCTGTTCACCCGGGATTCCGGCAATTCGGGTGGTCCGTCAAGTGTCCCGGCGGCGTCCGGCAACCAGGACGGCAACGGAGGCCAGAACCCGGCGGGAAGCGGAAATTCCGAAAACACTGCCCGCGGCGGAGCCCATCCTGACGACAGCTGGGAGACCCATACCGGTCCGGTTCCGATCCTCATGTACCACGTGATCGGGCCAGCGGCGGGCGCCGAGGACTACCCCGGTCTGTTCCTGAGCACCGAGGATTTCCGCGATCAGGTGAACTGGCTGGCCCAGAACGGATACACGGCAGTGACGCTCGTCCAGGTTCAGAACGCCTGGTATGACGGTGGCACCCTCCCGCCCAAGCCGGTCGTCCTTTCATTTGATGACGGCTATCTCGGCCAGTACCTCTTCGCCATGCCGATTCTCGAGAAGCAGGGCTGGGCTGGCCAGCTCAACCTCAAGTCGGAAGGCTCCGACCTCTCCTCGAAGCAGGTCAAGAAGATGTACAGAGCCGGATGGGAAATCGCCTCCCATTCGATCACCCATCCCGATCTCACCACGCTCGACCCGTCGGCGCTGGAGCATGAGCTGGTCGGCTCGAAGCAGGAGCTTCAGAAGGACCTGGGCATCAGGATCATCAACTTCTGTTACCCGGCCGGGCAGTACAACGACGAAGTGAAGGCCGCCGTCGAGGCGGCGGGCTACCGCGGCGCAACCACGGTCAACCCGGGACTCGCCGAGAAGTCAATGCCCTTCGAACTGAACCGGGTCAGAATCGACGCCGGCGACGGCGCCGACGCCCTTTCCGAGAAGCTCTCCGCCCTGGGCGTCTAGACCCGTACGGGGATCTGATGCATGGCCATGTGCTGCTTGGCCTCGCCGACCGTGTGCTGGCCGTAATGGAAGATCGAGGCGCAGAGGACGGCGTCGGCCTTTCCTTCGTTGATCGCTTCGACCAGGTGACCCAGTTCGCCGGCTCCGCCGGAGGCGATTACCGGGACATCCGTGGCCTCTGCGACCTTGCGGGTCAGTTCGAGTTCGTAGCCGACGTTGGTTCCGTCGCGGTCCATGCTGGTCAGCAGGATCTCGCCGGCTCCGAGCCGGGTGGCTTCCCTGGCCCACTCGATCGCGTCGCGTCCGGTTTCGACCCGGCCGCCGTTCAGAAATACGCCATAGCTGCCGTCCTCGTTCCTCTTGGCGTCGATCGCGATCACGACGCATTGCGATCCGAAGACCTCGGCCAGTTCGGTCAGCAGTTCCGGCCGCTTCAGGGCGGCACTGTTGACCGCGACCTTGTCGGCCCCGGCGCCAAGCACGGCCCGGGCATCTTCTACCGAACGGATGCCGCCGCCGATCGTGAACGGAATGAAGACGTTCTCGGCGGTCCGGCGGGCCAGGTCGACAATCGTGTCCCTGCCCTCGTGCGAGGCCGTGATGTCGAGAAAGACCAGTTCGTCAGCACCTTCGGCGTCATACCTTTCGGCCAGTTCTACCGGGTCGCCGGCGTCCCGGATGTCGACGAAGTTGGTGCCCTTCACGACGCGCCCGTTGTCGACATCGAGACAGGGGATGATCCGTTTGAGATCGCTCATCGCAGGGCCTCAATCCCTTCTTCGACGGTGAACTTCCCTTCGAACAGGGCCTTGCCGACGATCACCCCCTCCACGTTGGATGGCGCCCTCCGGGCCAGGTCTTCAAGGTGTCCCAGGTTCCCGACCCCGCCGGAAGCGATCACCGAGGCGTCGGTCGCGCCCGCGACCCGGATCAGCTCCGGGATGTTCGGGCCTTCCATGGTGCCGTCCACCTCGATCGGGGTGAAAAGGAAACGGACCACGCCGCGACGGGTCAGTTCGGCCGCTGCGTCGGCGACGTCGACCCCGCTCGATTCGGTCCAGCCGGCGAGCGACACCTGGCCGCCGCGGGCGTCGATGCCGACAACCACCTTTTCGGCGCCGCGCTCGGCGATCAGCGCGTCGAGGAATTCCCGGTCACGCATTGCGGCGGTTCCGACCACAACCCGGGCCGCCCCCGCGTCGAGGATCCGTTCGGCCGTCTCGAGATCCCGTATTCCGCCACCGACCTCGATCGGGCAGTCGACCGCAGCGGCGATACTTTCGATCCGGCCGAGGTTCACCGGCTCACCGGTCTTCGCCCCGTCGAGATCGACCACGTGGATGTACTCTGCCCCGCCATCGGCCCACTGCCGGGCCGCGTCGGCAGGATCATCGAAGTACCGGGTCTCCTGGTCGTATTCGCCCTTCAGCAGCCGCACCGCCTTGCCGTCGAGGATGTCGATCGCCGGGTAGAGGATCACGAGCAGATCTCCCTGAAATTGCGCAGCATCCGGAGCCCCGCGGCGCTGGATTTCTCGGGATGGAACTGGGCGCCCCAGACCTTGCCCCGGCCGGCCATACAGGCGAAACGGCCGCCATAGGAGGCAGTGCCGATCAGCTCGGAATCGGTCGGCTGAACCACGAAGGAATGAACGAAGTAGAAGGGCTCCCCGGGCCGGAGTCCCTCGGTCAGCGGATCCGGCTTGGCCCAGGTGACCTCCGCCCAGCCAATGTGCGGGATCTTCCGACCACCGGCCGGGACCTGGACGACGTCGCCCTCGAGCAGGCCAAGGCCTTCCGCCCCGCCCTGCTCGACCGAAGATTCGAAGAGCAGCTGAAGGCCAAGGCAGATCCCCAGCACCGGCTTGTCCTCCGCCACCGCATCGCGCAGCATGCGGTCGAGTTCGAGTTCGCGGATCTTTTCCATCGCCTTCGGAAACGCGCCAACTCCTGGCAGCACGAGTCCGTCGGCGGAGTCGATCTCCACCTCATCGGCGGTCACGATTGCCCTTGCCCCCACCTTCTCGAGGGCCTTCTCGACCGAGCGAAGGTTGCCCATCCCGTAATCGAGAATGGCGATTTTCGGGTCAGCGCCCACGGCCAGGCCCCCTGTCGCCGGTCAACCGTTCAGCGTGCCCTTGGTGCTGGGCACGCCTTTCTCGTCCGGGTCGATCGAGACCGCGACCCGTAGTGCCCGGGCGAATGCCTTGAAGGCCGCCTCGATCATGTGGTGCACATTCGATCCGTACCGGATGTCGATGTGGAGGGTCATCTTCGCTCCGCCCGCGACGGCGCGGAAAAACTCTTCGGTCAACTCGGTCTCGTAGTTGGCGATCGAGGTGACCGGGATATCGCCACGGAAGACCGAAAGCGCACGGCCAGAAAAGTCGAGGGCGCATTCGGCGCAGGCCTCGTCCATCGGCACCACAGCACTGCCGTAGCGCCTGATTCCTGCCCGGTCACCGAGGGCCTGGTCGATCGCCTGCCCAATCACGATGCCGACGTCTTCGACCGTGTGGTGCGACCCGGTCTCGAGGTCACCGGTCGCCTTCACGTCAAGGCCGATGTTGGCGTGACGCGCAAGCAGATCCAGCATGTGGTCGAAGAATCCGACACCCGTTTCGGCGCTGTATTCGCCACCGTCGAGGTCGAGCGCGAGCTCGATGCTCGTCTCTCCGGTCTTTCGCTCGATTCTTGCCTGTCTGCTCATGACTTTTCCTGGTCGTGTTTCTGGGCCCTTGCTGTCGCCGACAGCCCGTGGACCGGCAACCCTTCGGCCCTGGCGAGGGCTTCCAGCGGGCCGGCCAGCCTGCGGGCCGAATCGGCGTCCAAGCTTACCCGCGCCGTTCCCCGGCGGAACGTGGCGGGAGAAAGCGGGCCAAAAATCCTGCCGGTGCCATCGGTGGGCAGCACGTGGTTGGAACCGGCGACGTAATCGCCGAAGGCGGTCCCTGCCTCCTGCCCGGTGAAGACGCAGCCCGCGGTCCGCACCGCGCCGGCCAGTGCCGCCGAATCTTCGCTCATCAGTTCCAGGTGCTCGGGGGCGATCAGGTTGACCAGTTCGATCGCGTCGGCTGCCGAAGGCGCCTCGATCAGGGCAAGCTGGCAGTCGTTCACGCTCGGATTCCCTGAGGCGACCACATCGATCTCCGTCTCGAGCCTTTCGATCACGCCGGGTTCGGTCGCGATGGCCACAAGCGGGCTCTCCTCCCCGTGTTCGGCCTGGGCGCAGAGATCGAGCGCCGCCCAGCGCAGGTTAGTCCCTGAATCGATGACCACGGTGAGGTCGGACGGTCCGGCAAGCGAGTCGATCGCAACCTCGCCGAAGACCTCGCGTTTTGCTGCCTGCACCCAGGCGTTGCCGGGGCCGGCGATCACGTCGACCGGGCGGATCGTCTCGGTGCCGCGCGCCAGGGCGAATATGGCCTGGGCGCCGCCGACCGCGTAGATTTCGTCGACCCCGCAGAGAGCGGCGGCGGCAAGCGTGGTCGGATCGATCAGCCCGTCCGGCCTTGGCGGTGCGACCAGCACCACCCGGTCGACCCCCGCGACCCGGGCGGTAACGCAGCCCATCACCACGGTCGAGGGGTAAGAGGCCCGGCCGCCCGGTGCGTAGATTCCGGCCGCCCCGACCGGCACCTCGCCGACCGTGACCGTGTGGCCCTCCGGCAAGGTCACTGTCTTCTCCCCCGGCCCGATCTGGGCCGAGGCGACCGCCTTGACGTTGGCAACGGAAACCTCCAGGGCCTGCCGGACTTCGGGGTCGAGGGCTTCGAGCGCCTCGAGGGCATCATCCTGACCGACCCTGAGACTCAGTCCCTCGGCATCGGGAGCATCGAACTTCGCGGTCATGTCGAGTAATGCCGCGTCGCCCTTCTCGGCGACTTCGGCCGCGATGCCGCTTACGTCAACGGTCCTGTCCTCATGGCTCAGAAACTCACGGATTTCCCCGACCAGCCGGCCGGGCGCCGCCCACTCGAAGCGGCGGGATTTCACGACTCTCCCGGAGCGTCGCTCACCGCGGCACGGAGTCGAGCCGCGAGATCATCGACTTCCTCACGGCGGATCCGGTAGGAGACCCGGTTGGCGACCAGGCGTCCGGTGCTGCCGAGGATTTCCTCGCGCACCTCGAGGTTGTTTTCCGCCAGGGTCCGGCCGGTAGCGACCAGATCGACGATGCCGTCGGCCAGTCCGACCAGCGGGGCCAGCTCGATCGACCCCTTCACCTCGACCAGCTCGACCTGCCTTCCCTGCTCGGCGAAGTACTGCTCGGCGATCCGCTTGTACTTGGTTGCGATCTTCATCATGCCGAGCCGGCGCTGATGCTCGGAGGGCGCAACATCTCCCTTCTGGGTCGCCAGGACCATGCGGCAGGGGCCGATTCCGAGATCAACGAGTTCGTAGACCGGCCGGTCGCTCTGTTCGAGCAGGACGTCCTTGCCGGTGATGCCCACATCGGCCGCGCCGGCCGAAACATAGGTCGGGACATCCGAGGGGCGCATGGTGATCAGCATCAGCTCGCCCCCGTCAAAGACCAGCGAGCGGGAATCGCCCCGGGCCTCCGCGGTCTCGATCCCGATCCGGTCGAGCAGGTCGAGAACTTCGCCCAGCAGGGCCCCGCGGGGCACCGCCATCTTCAGCTTGCCGCCGGGTTTTCTCAGCTCCTCAAACATTGCCGCGCTCCAGCTGGGCCTTGTGGATCCGCTCGATGTAGAGGGTGAAACCGGCCGCCGGCAGGTCGAGGCCGAAGCGGTTCATCAGGTCGTCATAGCGGCCGCCTCCGCCGATCACATCACCGACCGCCTCGTCGTAGACCTCGATGGTGGACCCGCTGTAGTAACCGATCTCGCGCAGCATGCCGAGGTCAATCAGCACCTTGCGGCCGATCGATCGGCCGGAAATCGACTCGTAGTTGGCAGTAAGGCTGTCCAGGGCAGCAGCGAATCCTTCGCCACCGAATTCCCGGGCCTCTGCCAGCACTTCCGGTCCCCCGCGCAGCTGGATCATCCGGGTCGCTTCGGTGATCGCCTCCGGACTCAGCTCGTCGGACTCGGTCAGGGTCCGTTCGACTCCGACCAGGTCGTGAGAAACCAGCAGCTCCGAGCTCTGCTCGATCGTCTCCGGACCGGCCCCGGCGTCCTGGAGCAGTGACGTCCAGAGTCCGTCCTCACCGAGGCCAATGACCGACTCGCTCAGGCCGACGGCAGTGAGTGAACGGTCCAGGAGTTCCAGAACCTCAGCCGTTCCTTCCGGACCGGGCACTCCGATCAGCTCCACCCCGGCCTGCCCGAATTCGCGGAGCTCGCCCCGCTGGGGGGTCACGGCCCGATAGGCGTTCGCAAAGTAGCTGAGCCGATGCGGCGGGTCGACATCCCGGAAGCGGTCGGCGACCAGCCGGGCGATCGGGATCGTCATGTCGGTGCGCAGGGCCAGCATTTCTCCCCGCTCGTCGAAAAAGCGGTAGGCGGAGTCAGCCGAACTGCGATCGGCCAGCTCCAGTGCGTCGGCGTATTCCAGCGTCGGTGTACGCACCTCGCTGAACCCGGCCGCGTCGAAGGTTCCGAGCAGGGCCGACTGGATGGCGCGGAGTTCGCGCATCTCGTCCGGGAGAACATCCCGGGTTCCTGGGGGAATCGGACGGATCATCTGATCCCCCTACTCGTCTACACGCTCTATATGTGCGCCGAGCGACCGCAGCCGGTCGTCGATGTTCTCGTAGCCGCGGTCGATCTGGCGGATGTTTCCGATCTGGGAGGTGCCTTCTGCGGCCAGCGCGGCGATCAGCATCGCCATACCGGCCCGGATGTCGGGGCTGTCGACCCGCTCGCCATGTAGACGGGTGGGTCCGCTGACAATGGCCCGGTGCGGGTCACAGAGGGTGATCCTCGCCCCCATCGCGACCAGCTTGTCGACGAAGAAGAGGCGGTTCTCGAACATCTTCTCGAAGATCAGGATCTCGCCTTCGGCCTGGGTTGCCAGGGCCAGGGCGATCGAGGTCAGGTCGGCCGGGAAGGCGGGCCAGGGGCCGTCCTCGATCTTGGGGATGGCGCCTCCGGCGTCGGGCTGAACCCGGAGGTTCTGGGCCGGAGGCACGATGACGTCGGTTCCCTCGACCACCGACTGGAAGCCGAGACGGCGGAACTGGCGGCGGATCATGACCAGGTCGAAGGGCTCGATCTCGCGGATCCGGAGCTCGCCCCTGGTAGCGGCGGCCAGGGCCATGAAACTGGCGATCTCGATGTGATCGGGCGTGACCTTGTGCTCTGCACCACCGAGCTTCTCCTGGCCCTGGATGATCATCACGTTGGAGCCGATCCCGGAGATCGGGGCGCCCATCTTGACCAGCAGGCGGGCCAGGTCCTGGACGTGGGGCTCGGAAGCCGCGTTGAGGATGGTCGTCTCGCCGGGCGTGAGCGCCGCCGCCATCAGGGCATTCTCGGTTCCCATTACGGACGGCTCGTCCATGAAGATTTCGGCTGCCCGCAGTCCCCCGGGAGGTGCGCTCAGCTCGATCCACCGCTCGCCCCCGACCCGGGCGCCGAGCTCGCGAAAGGCGTCGAGGTGGGCGTCGAGGCGACGGCGACCGATGAAGTCACCGCCGGGAGGCGGCATGTTGACCGTGCCGAAGCGGGCCAGCAGCGGGCCGGCCAGCAGGAACGAAGCCCTGATCGCGGCCGAAAGGTCCTCGTCGAGGGTCGTGTCCTCGACATCCTTGGCGCAGAGCTGGACTGTGTTGTCCTCCACCCACTCGACGGTCACTCCGAGCGCCGCGAGCAGGGAGATCTGCGCTTCCGTGTCGCGGATCCGCGGAACATTCGCAATGGTCACGACCTCCTCGGTGAGAAGGCATGCGGCAAGGATCGGCAGCGCAGCGTTCTTGTTGCCTGCGGCCGTTATCTCGCCCGAGAGCGGCACTCCGCCCTGTATTACGAACTTCTGCATTTCTTAGTCTGTACCCCGCGGTTGACGGTTTTCGTGTGACCGGACGGGGACATTGCAGCCCGACCGAAGCGGGTCTAGGGTAACACCGGTCATGGCACGAGCTTCCACAGGCA
>JAGQUR010000163.1 GCA_020438395.1 Solirubrobacterales bacterium
GAGGGCCGGCTGATCCTGGCCGACGCTCTCGTGCATTGCGCCCGGGAAGGCGCCGACCGGATGGTCGATCTCGCGACCCTGACCGGGGCGGTACTGATCGGACTGGGTTCGACCTACGCGGCGCTGATCTCGAACGATGACGGGCTCGCGGGCGAGATCACCGAAGCCGCCGAGCGCTCGGGCGAGCTGGTCTGGCGCCTGCCGCTCCATCCCGAGTACAAGGAGCTGACCAAGGGAGAAATCACCGACTTGGTCAATGCCTCGGCCCAGCGCAAGGCCGGCACGATTTACGCCGGCTCGTTCCTCGAGGAATTCACAGAGGGCAAGCCCTGGGCGCATCTCGACATCGCCGGCACCGCCTGGGATACGGGTCGCGAGTACTGGGGCAAGGGCCCGACCGGCTTCGGCGTCCACCTGCTGGTCGCACTGGCCCGCGACCTTAGCTCATGATCATGCAGGTGGAACTGGCGCTGGCGAGCAGCTTGCCGGTCTCCTCGGCGTAGAGCTTTGCGTCGGCGGTCGCCTGCCGCCGGCCCCGGTAGGTGACCAGGCCCTCGGCTCGCACAATTCCCGTGTCGAGGGTCAGCGGCCTCAGGTTCTTCACTTCAAGGGTCAGCGTCGTGTAGGCCTCGCCGAGGGCGAGGGTGGTGTGAACCGCGCAGCCTGCAACCGAGTCGAGCAGGGTTGCCATGAAACCGCCGTGGACCACCCCGATCGGGTTGTAGTGCTCCTCCCCCGGGAGCGCCGAGAAGACGGCACGGCCTTCCTCGACCTCGGTCGGAGCCATGTTCATCAGCACCGCAATCGGCGGGGGCGGAACCTCCTGGTTCATGACCGCCCGCATGTAGTCGAGACCGGCCAGCTCGAGCCCCTTCGAGGCCATCGCCATCGGGTCCTGCCACTCGAGGGTGAGCGAGCGACTGATCTCCGGCATTTCCGCCGCGAGCTCAGCCGCCCGCTCCCTCGCCATCTCGCGCCCGGAAATCACCTGGCTGCGTTCCCGCGACGGTTGGCGCGTCCCTGACGGACCTTCCCGCTGACCCCGTACTGGAGGTCGGCGAGAATCTCGGCCTCAGTGAGGTCGATTTTCAGCGGCCTCATCTGGAATCTCGTTCGGTTTCTCGGATTGCGCTTCATGGTGCCCCCTTTTCGGGGTCGGGTTTGGCTCTCTGCTGGGAAAGCCACTTCGTGGCTGTGAGACTATCGCAGTAAGTCGCATCATGCGACCTACTATGAGATATCTCACACAGGGGAGGAATTCACCAACTCTCAACATCAGCGTCAGAGATGGCAAGGCCAGGCGGCATCCGGGCCCGCCCGACGCATAAAGTCCAGCCATGAACTTTGATCTGACTGACGAGCAACGCCTGCTCAGGGAGACAGTCCGGGATTTCGCCGTGAGCGAGGTCGCGCCCGTCGCCGAAGAGCTGGACCGGACCAAGGCCTTCCCCTACGAGATCGTCGAGAAGCTCGGCAATCTCGGCCTGATGGGCATTCCCTTCCCCGAGGAGTACGGCGGAAGCGGCGGCGACATCCTCTCCTACGCTCTTGCGGTGGAGGAACTGGCCCGGATCGATTCCTCGGTGGCGATCACCATGGCGGCCCACACATCGCTCGGCACCACGCCGATCTACAACTGGGGCACGGAAGAGCAGAAGGCCGAGTGGCTGCCCGAACTGACTTCCGGCAAAAGGCTGGCCGCCTTCGGGCTCACCGAGCCCGAGGCGGGATCGGACGCGGGCAACACCAAGACCCGGGCCGAACTCGACGGCGACGAATGGGTGGTAAACGGCGCCAAACAGTTCATCACCAATTCAGGCACCGACATCTCGGCCTGCGTCACGATCACCGCGGTCACCGGCAAGGACGAGAACGGCCGGGCGGAGATATCGAACATCATCGTCCCGAACGGAACCCCCGGCTACTCGGTTGACCCGCCCTACCGCAAGATGGGCTGGAACGCCTCCGACACCCACCCGCTGACCTTCGAGGACGCCCGGGTGCCGGAGTCAAACCTGCTCGGCCCCCGGGGCCAGGGGTTCAGGCAGTTCCTGCAGATCCTCGACGGCGGCCGGATCGGTGTCGCCGCGATGTCGGTCGGCGTCGCCCAGGGTGCGCTCGACGAGGCGATCAAGTACGCGAAGGAACGCCAGGCCTTCGGCCAGTCGATCTCCAAGTTCCAGGCTATCCAGGCCAAGATCGCCGACATCTCGGCCCAGCTCGAGGCTGCCCGACTGCTCACCTACCGGGCCGCTATCGAGAAGGACCGGGGCGAGAACTTCACTCTCACCGCCGCCCAGGCCAAGCTGATCACCGGCCGGCTGGCGGTCCGGGCCACCGAGGAGGCGGTCCAGATCCACGGCGGTTACGGATTCATCGAGGAATACCCGGTCTGCCGGTTCTACCGGGACGCGAAGATCCTCACGATCGGCGAGGGAACCGACGAGGTCCAGCAGATGGTGATCGCCCGCGCGCTCGGCTGCTAGCCGGGCGCGGGTCAGGCCGTAAGCGGGTTGGCCGTGTTCGAGCCGGCGGGGCGGTCCTTGAGCTCGGCACCGCGGCCGACCGTTTCCGGGATCCCGTAGTAGTCGAGCACCTGCAGTTCCTGCTCCCGGTTCAGGGGCAGGGACGGATCGACCGCCGGGGCGTTGCGGATCACTTCCCTGTCATGCGGGGTCCAGACCCGGCCGGCGGCCGCGGCGCATTCCCGGATTGAGACCGGGACTACCTTGCCGAAACGGCCCAGCTTGGCCAGCACCCAGGTCGGCTGTCCGGACTCCCCGTCAACGAAGAGCCCTTCGACCCGGGCCACGCCCTGGCCGGTGATGTCATCGAGCCGGTATCCGTCCCAGGCCTTCACGTCCTCGAGACTCGGCTGCGGGGATGGGTTCTCACTCATCGATTTCTCCTTCCAGCAGTTCGGCCGCGGCCGAAGCCGGGTCCAGTTCCCGTCTGACCACTCGGTTCAAGAGTTCCACCACGTCCGGATCATCCTCGATTGCGGCTTCGAGGCGCCTTCTCAGCCTTGCGGTGGCCAGGCCGAGCACCTCGGAGCGCAGGTTCCGGGCCCGGCGCTGCGCCAGGGTTCCCTGTTCCTCGATGAAGGCCCGGTGTTCGGCGACCTTGGCCGCGAGTTCCTCGATCCCCTCGCCACGAGCCGCCTCGGTCCGGAGGATCGGCACCCGCCAGCCACCGGGCGTGTGGGAGAGCGACAGGGCACCGCGAACCTCGCGGATCATCGTGTCGGTCATCGGATGGTCGGACTTGTTGACGACGATGATGTCCGGAATCTCCATCACCCCGGCCTTCAGGGCCTGGATCGAGTCTCCGGAGCCCGGCATCAGGGCCAGCACGATCGTGTCGGCGTGATCGACGATGTCGATCTCCCCCTGCCCCACCCCGACCGTTTCGATCAGGACATCGTCTTTGCCGGAGGCATCCATCACGAGGGCAGCCTGAAGCGCTGCCTCGGAAAGGCCGCCAAGTGCTCCGCGGGAGGCCATCGACCGGATGAAGACTCCCTTGTCGAGGAAATGCTCGGTCAGGCGGATCCGGTCGCCCAGCAGGGCGCCCTGGGTGAACGGGCTCGAGGGATCGATCGAAAGTACCGCGACCTGGCGTTCTTCCTTCCTCAGTTCTTTGGTCAAAGCGCCGATCAGGGTGCTCTTGCCGACCCCGGGCGGTCCGGTGAAACCGATGATCCTGGCCTTGCCCGTCTTCGGGTAGACCTCGCGCACCAGGTCCCAGCCGGCCGGGTCGTCGGACTCGATCAGGGTTATGGCGCGGGCCAGCGCCCGCTTGTCTCCGCCCAGGAGACGCTCGGCCAGGGGACTCAGGGAGGTCGCCGCGTCATTCATCAACGAAGCCAGTCTAGTTAGAGTCACGGCCGGTTTGATTCGCTCGATTTCATCTTTCCGCCGCAAGGGAATGCTCACGCCCAAGTACGCGCGGCTCCTGTGGCGGTATCTCTGGCGTCGGGTCCTGACCGGTACCGGCCGGCGCTGGACGACCGACGGGCCGATCTTCTTCGGCCGCGGACTTCAGCTCCAGACCGGCAAGCGGGCGACGATCGGGTTCGGACGCTGGGTATGGATCGGCGACGGGACCAAGATCCGCTGCCACGAGGGCGCGGTCGAGATCGGGCCAAAGACTGTGATGGGCCAGGAATGCACGATCTCCGCGTATCGCAAGGTGAAGATCGGTGCCGAATGCGTGATCGCCGACCGGACCATGTTCATCGACTTCGATCACGGCGTGGTTGAGGTCGAGCGGCCGATCCGCGACCAGGGCATCTACATGGAGGATGTGATCGTCGGCTCGAACGTCTGGATCGGATACGGCGCCGCGATCCTCCGCGGGGTCAGGGTCGGGGACAACTCGGTGATCGGCACCAACTCGGTGGTGACCAAGGATGTGCCCGCCAACGCCGTGGTCGGAGGGGTACCCGCCCGGGTCCTGCGAATGCGCGAAGCCCCGAAAGAGCTCAAGTGGCCCGACCCGGTCGAACCGGAACCAGGCACTCCGGGAGTCATGGACCTGCCGGACTAGGCGGCGTCGGTAGCGACCACAAGACCTTCGTAAAGGTCCAGGGTCTGCTGGGCTATCTCGTCCCAGTCGAAGAGCCGGATGTGGGCGAGGCCTTCCTCGACCATCCGTTTGCTCAGTTCCGGGTCGCCGAGCACCTGGATCGCAGCTTCGGCGAGATGCTCCGGGTCGGAGGCGCGAAACCTGAGCCCGGCCCCCTCGATCGGCACGACCTCGCGCAGACCACCGGTGTCGGCCGCGATGCACGGGCATTCGGAGGCCATCGCCTCGAGGGCGACCAGCCCGAACGGCTCGTAGATCGAGGGCACCACGGTCAGGTCGGCGATCCGGTAGAGCGAGTGGAGCACGTCATCACCGATCCAGCCGAGGAAGGTGCCGTGCTCCATCAGGCCGAGTTCCTCGGCCTGCTTGTGGAGCTCCGCTTCATGCGTGCCGGAACCGGCGACGAGGAAGCGCGTGTTGGGCAGAGCCTCGATGACTTCGGGCATCGCCTCGAGTGCGAGTTGGAAGCCTTTCTCGTAGACGAGCCGGCCGATCAGCAGGACCAGGTTCTCGTCCGGTTCGGCGAACTGTGAGCGCAGCCGGGCAAGCTCCTCCGGATCCTCGGCCGGCAGGTCTTCCGGGTCGATGCCGTTCTGGATGACCGAGATCCGGCCTTCCTCGACCGAGAAGATGTCGGCGATCTGCTCTCGCATGAAATGGGAGCAGGCAATCACCCGGTCGGAACGGTTGGCAATCCACTTCTCCACCCCGTGGATGTGGGACTGCGGGTGCTTGTCGACCCAGCCCTGATGTCGCCCGTATTCGGTGGCGTGGATCGTGGTGACCAGCGGCGCGCTGAATCGCCGGGCCAGGTGGTCACAGGCACCGGCCACGAGCCAGTCATGACCGTGCACCAGGTCGAAGTCGATGCGGTCCCCCAGTTCGACCCCGGCGGCCAGCATGTCCGCGTTCATCCGCTCGACCCAGGTCACGAACTCGCCGAGGTCGGTGGGACGCTCCGGCTCGACGATGCGGTGAATCTGGACCCCTGCCATCTCCTCTTCGACGGTCGCCTGCTCACCGCCGCGGGTAAGCACGTGGACCTCCACCCCGAGCCCGACCAAGGCCTCGGAAAGCTTTCGGACGTGGCGCGCGAGGCCGCCCTCGATCAGCGGCGGGTACTCCCAGGTGACGAT
>JAGQUR010000164.1:0-3246 GCA_020438395.1 Solirubrobacterales bacterium
TACTATCGCGGCCATTTCCGGCCTTATTCCTCGGCAGCCCCGCCCTGGAGGCTCCTGGCATCCACCCGCTCAATGGCTGCGGCCCGCCACCATCGCAACCCGGGCGCCGGGCCAATCCAGGCTCTCTCAGGTCCGGCGCGGGTACACCCGGAAAAGGCCTTCGGGGGAGCGCGAAGCGCGACGGGCTTTTCCGGGTGTACCCGTGGCGGGCCCCAAAGGGATCAGGAATGCTCGAGGTCGAGGAGGCGTTGTTTCAGGGCCGTGCCGGCCCTGCCTCCGCCGTAGCCGCCGGTCGAACCGTCTGACTTGATGATGCGGTGGCAGGGAACGATCAGGGCGATCGGGTTCCTCGAGAGGGCGGTCCCGGCGGCCCGGGCTGCTCCCGGCGTTCCCGCCAGGGCGGCAACTTCGCCGTAGCTGGCGGTTTCCCCATAGGGGATGGTCCGGGTTGCCTTCAGGACCTCGCGGTGAAAGCCGCCGATCAGTCGCCAGTCGAGGTCGAGATCGAATTCCCGCAGGTCTCCGTCGAGGAAGGCGATCACCTGATCGGCCGCTTCGTCCACCATTGCGCCACCTTCTTCGGGGAGGTGGCCGGTGCGTACCGCGACCTCCTCGACCAGCGCGTCCGGATCGGAGCCGGGCAGGTTACATCGGACGATTCCCGAATCCGTGGCGGCCAGGGCCACCGGTCCGAGTTCGGTGTCGAAGGCGGTGTGAGTGAACGTGCCCACCGGAGACAGCATAGGCTCCGTCCATGAGCCGCCTGCCGGAGGGAACCCCGGAGCTGATCTCCCGCGCACTGGCCGAGGACATCGGAGCCGGTGACGTCACAGCGAACGCAACCGTGCCCGAAGACCTTCAGGCACAGGCCCACATCGTGCTGAAGCAGTCCGGCGTCATCTTCGGGCTGGACGTGGTCGAGGAGGTTTTCCGCCAGACGGGGGTCACCGACATCGACCGGACCGTGGTCGAAGGTCACTGGCACGACTCCGTGCCCCGCGATGTCGCACTGATCAACGGCCCGGCCAGGGCGATCCTCGCGGGAGAACGGGTAGCCCTCAACTTCCTCGGTCACCTTTCCGGCATTGCCACGTTGACTGCCCGTTACGTCGATGCGGTGGGGGGGACCGGCACCCGGATCCTCGACACCCGCAAGACCCTGCCCGGACTGCGGGCTCTGGAAAAGCAGGCTGTCTCCTGGGGCGGGGGCATGAACCACCGCTTCGGCCTCTTCGACGCGGTCCTGATCAAGGAGAACCACGTCGCCCTGGCCGGCGGCGTCGGTCCCGCGGTGGAAGCATGTCGGCGCCAGTCACCTGACCTTCACATCGAGGTGGAAACAGAGACGCTCGATCAGGTCGCCGAGGCGATCGAGGCCGGCGCGGACCGGATCCTGCTCGACAACATGGAAACCGAGCAACTGAAGCGCGCGGTCGACCTTCGAGAATCCGGCGGGCCGGGGACCGAACTCGAGGCATCCGGGGGAATGAGCCTGGCCAACGTGCGCGAAGTCGCCGAGACCGGGGTCGACTTCATCTCGATCGGTGCCCTCACCCATTCGGCACCCCAACTGGACGTTTCGCTCCTGCTCGATCCGGCCGGTTCGCCTGCGTAGAATCGATACATGCCAACCGAACTTCCAGTCCTTCAGGCGTCGGACGTTCCGCCGCCGCTCGACCCGGCACTGATCAAGGAACTTTCAGTCGAGATCCGTGAGCTCGCCGCCGAGCGCAACGCGATCATCCTCGCGCACAACTACGAGCTGCCGGAAGTGCAGGATGTCGCCGATTACATTGGCGATTCGCTCGGACTCTCGCGTGAGGCCGAGAAGGCCGACGCCGAAGTCGTCGAGTTCTGCGGAGTCCATTTCATGGCCGAGACCGCCTCGATCCTCTCGCCCGAGAAGAAGGTTCTGATCCCCGACCTGAAAGCGGGCTGCTCGCTCTCGGACTCGATCACCGCCGACCAGCTCCGGGAGTGGAAGTCGAAGTACCCGGACGCGCTGGTCGTGATGTACGTGAACACCTCGGCCGAAGTCAAGGCTGAGACCGACTACTGCTGCACCTCCTCGAATGCGGTCAAGGTGGTCGAGCACATCTGGGCCGAGCACGGCGAGGACACGGAGATCCTCTTCGGGCCGGACATGTGGCTAGGCGCCTTCGTCGAGAGGGAAACCGGTCTGCGCGACGATCCCGTCAAGTCGGGACGCTTCCATGTCTGGGACGGCGAGTGCCACGTTCACGCGGGCATCCGGCCGGATGACATCGCCCGGACCCGGGCCGAACACCCGGAAGCAGAGTTTCTGATCCATCCCGAATGTGGCTGCTCGACCCAGGCCATGGAGTACGTGGCGAACGGCGACATCGACCCCGAGGGCGTCCAGATGCTTTCCACCTCGGGCATGATCGAGTACGTCAGGGAGAACCCGGACGGCGAGTACATCGTTGCCACCGAGAACGGCATGCTCTACCCGATGCGACAGGCCGTGCCCGGGGCGAAGCTGATCGAGGCGAACCGGATGGCCTACTGCAAGTACATGAAGATGATCACCCTGCCGAAGCTTCGCGACTCGCTCCGGGACATGAAGTTCGAAGTGAAGGTGGACGAGGGTCTGGCCGAGAAGGCCCGGCTGCCGATCGAAAGAATGGTCAGCATCGGCTGAACCCGGGCGGGGTCAGGGTCCGGCACGGGTACACCCGAAAAAGATCCGTCGCCCTGCGGGCTCCCCCGAAGGACTTTTTCGGGTACGCCCGCGTCGAACCCACCAACCATCGGCAACGTTCGGGCAGCCCCGAATCATCCATAACCCCGGTTTCGCGTAGCCGTGGGGATCGGAGGGCCAGTGCTCACCGCGGCCGTGCCCTGACCCGTGTACGAACTGCCAGGTCTTGGGGGGTCCGGTGCGGGTATGTCCGAAAAGACCTTCGGGGGAGCGCTAAGCGCGACGGTCTTTTCGGACATACCTGTGCCGGGCCCCTCGACCCGGTGCCCGGGACGTGACCAGCAGACACGAGGGTGGAACGTGCCGTGGGGAGCGGAAATCCGGATTTCCGCAAATTGCAAGAAAAATGGCAGGAAATCCGTCCGACGGAGCGAACACACTTTCCATAACCCCTTCCGGAGGAGGATCGTCCGTATGGCCAGAGAGGTATTCGACCAGGCTCGCCCCCGCAGCACCAAGGCGCAGCGTTTTGCCGATGCTTTCAAGGGCTGCGACGAGTGGACCATCCCGCCGCGGAAGCCCCG
>JAGQUR010000164.1:3316-5496 GCA_020438395.1 Solirubrobacterales bacterium
CTGGAGTTCCGCGAAGCAGCCTGAGACCTATCTGATCACAGCCACCCTGAGCACGCGATTCTTGAAGATCGCCGTTCCACCGGTTGTCGCATAGCGCAGCTGGAAGGTCCGGGTCCCCGCAGAGACCGGCATCACGATCCAGCCGGCCCTGACCCGGTTGGTCACACCACTCCCCGCGCCGACTCCCGGGGTGGAGAATCTGGTCTGGAAGTTGCTGGCCCCCGACTCGTGGATCATCACCGGTTTCGGGATCGAGGTGGGCTCGTAGAGGTAGACCCGGGCACTGTTGTTGCCGGTCGCCCTCATCGCCGCCTCGGCCTGGATCGCCACGAGGCCTCCACCCGGCACCTGCACCGTGGCGGTCGGACCACCGAGATCGACTGGAGTCTTGGAGGTCGTCGACGCCTCGCCCAGGGCCACGGCAGCCGAGCCGAGGCGGAGTTTCCAGGGCCCGACAGCCTTGTCGCTTATCTGGGTTGTCCGCACCGAATCCGCGTGTAGTTTGTGGGCGGTGACCGAGCGATCGCCGATCTGCTTGGTGCCGACGGCTTTCGGGGCAATGTCATCGCGCTTGACCGACCACTTGCCCTTGAGTGCCGTCGCGGTTCCGCCGAGCGCCACGAACAGCGCCAGCATCGAAAGGATCAGCGCCGGTGATGGCAGTTGCCTGCGCCTCCGGAGTCCGACCTTCCCTCGTTCCCTGCCTGTCTCTTTCATCATCCCCCCTCGGGATTTGTGAGTGTTTCTTCACAATTACCCCGGGAGGCTGAACCGAAACCGGCAGCCAAACAGAAGCGGCGCCGGATTTCTCCGGCGCCGCTTTCGGTGATGCGATGGCGCTTGATCCTGATTGGCGACCGGCCCCCTGCCCGGCCAGCCGGATCACGTCTCGGTGTAGAGCGGGCCGTCGCCGCCTTCCGGCAGCGTCAGGCGGCCACCCTTGGCCGTGATCGCGCCGCACTGGACGCAGTTTGAAGCGGTGACATGGACGTCCACGATCGGGGCGTCCGACTCGAGCTGGTCTTCGGGGATCTCGTAAACCTGGGCCGGGCACATCGAAACCCAGGTCTGGGCGATCTCCCGCGGCACCTCGGTCTGGATCCGCACGTGGTTCGGCGCGTCGTCGCGGGTCGCATTGCCCGAGAGGAAGACCGACGACAGCTTGTCGAAGGTGTACTCGCCGTCCGGCTCCGGGTACTTCTCGGAAGCCTTGCCAATCTCCATCTTGTAGGTGGCGTCGTCGTGGTTCTTCCAGTGACCGCCGGGGAAGTGACCCTGGGTGATGGTCATGGTCGAAGCCATGGCGCCGCCGAAGAAGAAGCCGCGAGTGAAGGGCTGGCTGGCGTTTCGGGTCTTGTAGAGGTCCTTCTCGATGATCGAGTTGTGGACCTTCTCGTCATAGGCGGAGAAGTCGACCTGATCCTTTTCGAGGGCGTCGACGATCGCCTCGGCGGCGTACATGCCCGCGTGCATCGCGTAGTGGACGCCCTTGAGCTCGGCCACGTTGACCATGCCGGCGTTGTCGCCCGCGATGACCATGCCGGGCACCGAGAGGCGCTTCGGCATCGACCAGTAGCCACCCTGCGGAATGGTCTTGGCGCCCCAGCCGACCCGCTTGCCGCCCTTGAGGATCTTCTTGACGAAGGGATGCTGCTTGAACTGCTGCAGGACGTCGTGGACCGAGAAGGTGGCGTCGGTGTAGTCGAGACCGGCGACGAAGCCGATGCAGACCTTGTTGTCCTCCATCGGGTAGATGAAGGAACCGCCGAACTCCTTGTACTTGGCGGCCTTGCGGAGAGGCCAGCCCATCGTGTGAATGACCTCGTCGAGGGGTTCTTCGACTTCCCAGATCTCCTTGACGCCGAGCTCGAAACGCTGCGGGTCGAGACCGCCTATGTCGAAGTGATCGAGGGCGGCGTAGGTGAGGTGACCGACCACGCCTTCGGCCAGCACGGTTCCCTTGGCGATCAGGTCCATGCCCGGCTCGAAGTTGCCGAGTTCCTCGCCCTGGCGGCCGCGGCCGCGGTCACCCGAGCGGATGCCCTTGACGATCTGGTCCTCGACCAGCAGCTTGTCGGCCGCGGTCTCGGTGAGGATGTAGGCGCCCATTTCCTCGGCCTTGTCGGAGAGGAAGCGGGAAAGCTTGGAAACGGAGGTGACGTAGTTGCCGTGGTTCTTGA
>JAGQUR010000165.1 GCA_020438395.1 Solirubrobacterales bacterium
TCCTGATCAAGGGACCCGAGGTGCTCGAGTCGACCCGGCAGGTCGACACAATCGTGCTCGACAAGACGGGCACCGTCACGGCGGGACACATGGAACTTGCCGGTGTCGTGGCCGGAGCGGGAGTCTCACGCCGGGACATCCTGGCCCTGGCTGGCTCGCTGGAGAACGCTTCCGAACATCCGATAGCCCGGGCGATCGCGAAGGCGGCGAGATCCGAGGTCGGGGAGCTTTCCGACGTGGAGGACTTCACCAACGTTCCCGGCCGTGGCGTGCAGGGCGTCGTCGATGGTCACGCGGTCCTGGTCGGACGCGAAACGCTCCTTGATGACTGGTCCCAGCGCCTCCCGGAGCAGCTGGTCGCCGCCAAGGCCCGCGAGGAAGAAAGCGGGCGAACCGTCGTGATCGTCAGTTGGGACGGCGAACCGCGGGGACTTCTGGCGGTCGCCGACCAGGTCAAGCCGACCAGCGGGGAAGCGGTGAGGCAGCTGAAGGGCCTCGGGCTCGATCCGGTGTTGCTTACCGGGGACAACCGGGCCGCCGCCCGGCAGGTCGGCGACGAGGTCGGGATCGGGACCGTTCTGTCCGAAGTGCTTCCGGGCGAGAAACTGGACGAGATCAAGCGTCTCCAGGCCGAGGGTCGGATCGTCGCGATGGTCGGTGACGGCGTGAACGATGCGCCGGCCCTGGCACAGGCGGATCTCGGTCTGGCCATGGGAACGGGTACGGACGTCGCCATCGAGGCTTCGGATATCACCCTGGTGCGGGGCGACCTGCGCAGCGCGGCCGATGCCATACGACTTTCCCGCCGCACGCTTCGCACGATCAAGGTCAACCTCTTCTGGGCCTTCGCCTACAACATCGCCGCGATCCCCCTTGCCGCGGTCGGTCTGCTCAACCCGATGCTGGCCGGAGCCGCGATGGCCTTCTCGAGCGTTTTTGTCGTCGGAAACAGCCTGAGACTCAGAAACTTCGGCCGGACTGCAGAGGACCGGACCGGCGCAAGCGCGAAAGGACCAGCACATGTCGGATAGCACGCCACAGACCCACGGTTACATCCATGACAAGGAGCGGTACCTGGCCCGGCTCAAGCGGATCGAGGGCCAGGCCCGGGGAATTCACCGGATGGTCGAGGAGGAGAAGTACTGCATCGACATCCTGACCCAGATCAGCGCCCTGACCTCGGCGCTCGAGGGGGTGGCGATAGGCCTGCTCGACGAACATCTCAGGCACTGTGTGGTCGACGCGGCGAAAGAGGGAGGGCCGGAGGCCGACGAAAAGATGAAGGAAGCCTCGGATGCGATCGCCCGTCTGGTCAAGTCTTGAGCCGCATCGCGGCCTTCCTGCTGGTGCTGGTACTGGCAATGGCGGGCTGTGGCACCGGTGACGAGACTCCCCGGGCGGTGATCAACGGGGAAATCGGGTCTGCCATCGAAACCGCCGGCGGCGAGACCACGGACTGGGTCTTCGACAACGATTGCGTCATCAACGGCTCCTGCACGGCCACGATTGCGGTGGCTTCTTTCCCGAGCCGGATCCTTGCCACCAATCGCTACGTCGCCAGGGACAGCAGGGCCTTCCTGAAAGGCCGGGATGTGATCGCCACCGCGGTCAATCGGGCCTACTCCCGGCAATGTCTCGAGCGCTTCACCCGGCCTGAATCCCTGATCCGCTGCCTCCGCTAGGTCTATGATGGCCCGGCTAACACAACCGACAGGGAGCTCAATATGAAATTCAGGGGGAACGCAGCAAAGTTCGTCGCGCTCATCGGAGCGGTACTGACCTGCCTCGTGATTGCCGCGCCGTCAACTTCGGCCCGGTCGTCGAAGCCTCCTGTTTTCTGGATCGACCTGATGGGCACCGCCAGGCAGCATCCGGGCGCAATCTTCTTCACCGCCAACTCCGGTTCCCGGGTCCTGCACCTGAAGTGGACCGGCTGGGGCAAGAACCGGACGGTCGGGCGGGGTCGCTACTCGGTTTCGGGAGCGAGCATCCCCGGCCACCCGTATCCAAAGGGCCCGGCGAGGATCGTCGCCTGGAAGCCGATGCGTTGCGTGCCCGAGTTCGGCAATCGGGAAGGGAAGACCATCCTGGTCTACCGGCACGCCAGGCTGAACCGGCCGGGGGATAACGGCGGCCGGAAGTGGGTTGACATCTCCGCCTACACGGGCCGCTCCGTCTGCAAGTAGCCGAAACGGCGTCGCCGGGGCAGGCGCCCCGGCGACCTCGACTCAGAAGGCCTCTTCGGGCAGCTCCATGATGTCGTTGTCGATCTGCTCGATCGCCCTGCGGGTGGCATCGAGGTTGGGGAGCATGTTCCGGGCGAAGAACTTCGCACCTGTGACCTTGCCCTCGTAGTAGGAGCTGTCACGTCCGGAGGCGCCGTTCTCCAGGGCGGCGGCGGCAACCTCGGCCTGGCTGATCAGCAGCCAGCCGATGATCAGGTCGCCGAAGGCCTTGAGGAACTGGACCGAGCCGAGCCCCACCTTGTAGATGCTCTTCGGATCCTCCTGCGAGCCCATCACGTAACCCATCATGGTGTTGAACATCGAACGGAGATCCTCGACGGCGACCCCGAGGCGCTCACGCTCGAGGTCGAGGCCGCCTCCCGATCCCTGGATGGTGGCGTCCATCTTCTCGAGCAAGTGGTTCATCGACTTGCTCTCGTCCCGGACGATCTTGCGGAAGAAGAAGTCCTGGGCCTGGATCGCGGTGGTTCCCTCGTAGAGACTGTCGATCTTGGCGTCGCGGATGTACTGCTCCACCGGGTAGTCCTGCAGGAAGCCCGAACCGCCGAAGGTCTGCAGGCTCTCGGTGAGCTTGGCGTAGGCCTGCTCGGAGCCCCAGCCCTTGACGATCGGCAGCAGCAGGTCGTTGACCTT
>JAGQUR010000031.1 GCA_020438395.1 Solirubrobacterales bacterium
GCTACATCATCTTCATGATCCTGCCTCTCTACGCCTCGATCGAAAGGATGGACCCGAGCGTGGTCGAGGCCGGCAAGGACCTCTACGGATCGCCCTTTCAGACCTTCCTGCATGTGACCATCCCCGCCACCCAGGCCGGGATCCTGGCCGGTTGCGTCCTGGTCTTCCTGCCGGCGGTCGGCGACTTCGTCTCGGCCCAGCTGCTCGGCGGGCCGGACACCTACATGGTCGGCAACCTGATCCAGGACCAGTTCTTCGCGGCCTCCAACTGGCCGTTCGGCTCGGCCCTGACCGTGGTCATGATGCTCTTCCTGGCGGGCTGGATGATCTTCTACCTGCGAAGAGCCAGCAAGGGCGAGGCGGAGGTGATCTGAGCGGTGAGCACCCCCTTCTACAAGCCACGTTTCCTCCGGCTCTTCACCGGGCTTGTCTACCTGTACCTGTTCATCCCGATCGTGATCGTGATCGTCTTCTCGTTCAACAGCGAGAAGTCGCTTCAGGTCATGCAGGGATTCTCCTTCCGCTGGTACAGCGACTTCTTCAACGACCCGACCCTGATGGACTCGCTCGTCACGTCGGTCCAGATCGCGGTGTTGACCATGATCATCTCGACCGTGATCGGTACCGCCCTGGCGATCGGACTGGTCCGGGCCCATTCCGGTACCTCGAAGGGCTTCAACATCCTGATGCTGGTGCCGCTGATCACCCCGGAGATCGTGGCCGGCATCTCGGCCCTGCTGATCTTCTCCCAGCTGGGGATCGGCCTTTCGATCTGGACGATCATCCTCGCCCACATCACCTTCTCGATCTCCTATGTGACGATCGTGGTCAGGGGAAGACTTGCCTCGATCGGGGTCGAAGTGGAGGAGGCGGCCCAGGACCTGGGCGCCAGCCGGTGGGAATCGGTGCGCCTCGTGCTTGTGCCGGCCCTGTGGCCGGCGATCGTCGCCGCCGGACTCCTGGTCTTCGCGCTCTCCTTCGACGATTTCGTCCTGAGTTTCTTCACCACCGGCGAGGACGCCCAGCCGCTGCCGGTACGGATCTGGTCGATGATCAGGTTCGGAGTCTCTCCGACCATCAACGCGGTCGGCACTTTGATGATGGTCGTCTCGATCAGCGCCGTCGCAATGGCGGTGCTGATTCCGAGGCTGTTCGGACGCCGGGAAAGCGGCGTCAAGGTCCTGACCGGAGCGGAGGATTGAAATGAGCGAGAAAGACAACCTCGGCCCGGCGGCGGGTTCCGGTGAAGCGATCCGGATCGAGGGCGTGACCAAGCGGTTCGGTGATTTCGTCGCGGTCGATGATGTGACCCTCTCGATCGGCCAGGGCGAGTTCTTCTCCCTGCTCGGCCCTTCCGGCTGCGGAAAGACGACCACCCTGAGGATGCTGGCCGGCTTCGACGTGCCGACCGAGGGCCGGATCCTGCTCGAAGGCGAGCCGGTCGATGACGTGCCGCCCCATCAGCGCAACGTCAACATGGTCTTCCAGAGCTACGCCCTCTTCGAGCATCTGGACGTGGAGGGGAACGTCGCCTTCGGACTCAAGCGCAAGAAGGTGCCGAAGGAGGAGATCGGGAGCCGGGTCGCGGACGCACTCGAGCTGGTCGACCTTTCCTCCCGCGCCAAGGCCCGGCCGAACGAGCTTTCCGGCGGACAGCGACAGCGGGTTGCCCTCGCCCGCGCTCTCGTCAACCGGCCCCGGGTGCTGCTGCTCGACGAGCCGCTCGGTGCGCTTGACCTCAAGCTCCGCCGTCAGATGCAGGTCGAGCTGAAGGCGATTCAGCGCGAGGTCGGGATCACCTTCGTATACGTCACCCACGACCAGGAAGAGGCGCTCTCGATGAGCGACCAGATCGCGGTGATGAGCGACGGCCGGGTCGCCCAGTGCGGCCCCCCGGAAGAGGTTTACGAGCATCCGCAGGAAGAGTTCGTGGCCGGCTTCATCGGGATCTCCAACCTGCTCGAAGGCCGGGTCGAATCCGGTGGCCGGGTACGGATCGGTGAGGACAGCCTCGAGGTTCCCGACCTCGGTAGCGGCCACAAGGACGGCGAGCCGATCCAGATCGCGGTGCGGCCGGAAAAGGTCGCGGTCGACGAAATCGGGGTCGAGCCCTACCGGATCGAACCGGACATGTTCACGGTCGAGGGCGAGATCGAGAGCAAGGTCTACCTCGGGGTCGGCAACCAGCTCACCCTGAAGCTCGGAAACGGCGGCCGGCTGGTCGCCCTCGAACAGGCCACCTACCGGGTCCGGGCCGACGAGCAGTGGGAGATCGGCCAGCGCGTGAAGATCGGCTGGCACCCCGAGCACTGCATGGTCCTCGGTTAGCTCAGCGGCCTTCGTAGGTGGCTTTTCCGGGCCCGTTCTCGAGGAACGAATCGACCGCGTTCTTCAGGTCCTCGGACTCGAAAAGAGCGGCTGCGTCCCGGCGGGTCACCCGGTCCGCGCCGGCCATTCCTTCGTCCCGCCAGGCCCGGACGATCCGCTTGGTCATCGCGTGGGCGAGGGTCGGTCCGTTGGCCAGTCTTCCGGTGAGCTTTCGCGCGTAGGCGTCGAGCTCCTCGTCGGGCTTGACCTCGTTGACAACGTTCCAGCGTTCGAGAGTTTCGGCGTCGAAGAGGCCGCCGGTCATCACCAGCTGGCGGGCCCGGCCGGAGCCGGCCCTTTCGGCCAGCCGCTGTGGGCCGCCCATTGAAGGGGTGAGGCCGACCACGATCTCGACCAGCCCGAACTGGGCCGACTCGGAAGCGATGATCAGGTCACAGGCGAGGGAGAGCTCGAAGGCGGCGGTCAGGGTGAGACCGTGGGCGGCGAAGACCACCGGGAAGGGCAGGGACTCGACCCGGTCGATCAGGCCGAGCAGGCTCTCCCAGAGGCGGGTTCCTTCGGCCGCGGTCAGCCCCTTGAATTCCTGCACGTTGACCCCGCCGGAGACGACCTTCCCTTCGGCCCGGATCAGCAGTCCGCGGGGCGGGTCGTCCTGGACCTGTTCCAGTGCTTCGATGAGCTCGGTGGTCATCGCGCGATCGAAGAGATTGAGTGGCGGGGAGTCGAGCGTGATCACGGTCAGCGGGCCGTCCCGCTCTGTTCTGACGAGTGACATGACTCAGACTTTGCCGAATCCCTGGAGGATCTGCTTCAAGCCAAGCACGAAAAGTTCCTCATCGCGGTCGGGATCAAGCTCCGAGAGGTCCAGGACCCGGTCGAGTGCCGCCCTTGTCGACTCCCCGGAAGTCCCGTCCACCTGGGCCTCCTGTCGCAGCCCCTCGAGCTCTTCGTGACCGGGGCTTTCGGTGCCCAGCGCCGTCCTGGCGTTGATGCGGCTGGCCGCGTAAAGAGCCGTTCCGAAGCAATAGCTGGCGTAGTAGTGAAACGCGTCCCCGGCCGCCTCGCCCGTGACCCCGAGCCGCTCGAAGGCGTTGGCGAAGAGGGCGATCCCTCCCGCCGAGAGTTGCCGGGAACGTGGAATGACCGTCATGTAGGGAGCAATGGTGTGATGCTCGATGAAGGCGCGGCGCGCGTGAAGTCCGACCGCGGTGAGGACTTCCTCGGGATCGGATTCGAAGGGGTTGCCGACCTCCGCCGCAGTGTTGCCGAGGATCTCGATCCAGACCAGCTCTACCGCGGCCTGGACGATCTCGGCCCTCGAGTCGAAGTGGTGATAGATCGCAGAGGGGGTGACGTTCAGCGCAGTTGCGAGCTGGCGGATGCTGGGGTCATCCCCCTGGTCGAACAGCCTCAGGGTCTCGGCCGCGATTTCCTCGGGCTCGAGATGGGTGGTTCGCCCTGCTGCCAGTCGGGTCAACTTCTTCTCTCCTTGACCTGTGCCCCGTCTGCTCCTCTGCCCGGGGACCTCGGAACTCATTCCGCAAAACCGAACGGCGCACGGAATGTAACAACTGAGGCGGGAAGTTCAAGACGGATCTCGAAAGACCCGGCCGGGAAACCCCCGGGGCGTTCAGCGGGAGCGGAGCGAGAGCTCGAGGGCGAGACGCAGGTCGGGCCGGTCCAGTTCTTCGCCGAAAAGCTCCCGCAGCCGCGCGATCCGGTACCTGGCTGTCTGGGGGTGGATGCTCAGGCTGCGGGCCATCTCCGCGGCGTTGCCCGAATGCTCGACGTAAGCGAGAGCGGTTTCCGCCATCCGCTCGCGCGCCTTGGGGGTCAGCTCGCCGATCGGGGCCATGGTCTTCTCCCGTAGCCGGGAGATCAGGTCCCGGCTGCGGTAGAGAGCGAGGTCAACCAGATGGTCTTCCGCCCTGACCAGGCCATCGGCCGGCAGGACACCGGCCGCGGCGGCCTCAAAGGCGGTCCTTGCCAGCTGCCACGACTCGGCCATCCGGTTCGGCCCCACGGTCGGACCCATGGCGCTGGTGCGTCCGGCAAACAGGGGTCTGATCTGGCGCAGGCGACCCGGCCCGCCCGGGTCGGGAATGGCGACGCAGCCGTAACCGTCGACCGTGGCCGAGATCACACCGATGGGGAGGACTCGGGTGACCTCGGCCAGGTCGCGTTCATGGCAGGCAACCGCCGCCAGGCTTTTCGGCAATTCCCAGACCGCCATCCGGGCTGCCACTTCAATCTCTTCGTGTTCGGGCGCGGGTTCGCGGAGCATCAGCGTGATCAGCTGGCGCTCCCTCCTCAGCCTCGATCCCTGCTGTTTGAACTGAGCGTTTGCGTAACCCTCGGTGGAGTCGGCTGAGAGCTCGTCGATGTAGACGAAGATCGATTCGGCGAGCAGGCTCAAAGTCTTGCCATCCAGTCCGGCCTCGAGGCTCGCCGCCGCGATCCTCCTCCAGGCGATTCGAGCCCCGATCCGGTAGGCCGACTGGAGTGAATCCAGCGACCGGCCCTGTCGAAGCTCGCCGCGGCCGAGGATGACGTAGACCTTCCTGCTCGCCCGGCGGTCGGCATCGGGGTCACGGATCAGGACCAGGAACTGCTCAAGTGCTTCGCCAACACCCCGGTAGACGGCCTTGCCGAAGGAACCTTCGAGCGGCATCGCGTATTCGGGGATCAACTGGCCAATCGACCCGAGGATCTCGTCGGCGATCCCGGAAAGCTCCGGTTCGATCACATCGGCGACCTCGGCATCGAGGTCTCGCCAGGGTTCTTGACGTGCAGTTCTTATAAGAAGATTTATAACAATTGCGTCAGATACCTTCGCGAGAAGGGAAGAAATACTAGGTATCTCCACATATATTGAGGCGCATGACGCAGCACAAGATGCCCCTGCTGGACCAGATCGTGAACCTGTTCGCAGTGGTCATCCCGTTTCTCGCGACGATCGCAGCAATCGTTCTCTTCTGGAACCAGATCGTCACGCCGCTTGACCTGGCCCTGCTGGCCGGGATGTACCTGCTTACGACCTTCGGAATCACGATCGGGTTCCATCGGCTGTTGACCCACCGGTCGTTTCAGACCTTCAAGCCGGTCGAATACTTCCTCGCCATCGCCGGTTCGATGGCGGTTGAGGGTCCGGTCAACACCTGGGTCGCCGACCACCGCAAGCATCACGCCCACACCGACGAGGAAGGCGACCCGCACAGCCCCCATGTCGGTCACGACGGCGGCATCAAGGGGGTGCTGAAGGGTCTCTTTCACGCCCACATCGGCTGGACTTTCACCGACCACGGCAAGGCCGAGCAGCAGAAGTACGCGAAGGACCTCTACGAGGACCGGGGCATGAGGTTCATCAGCGATTTCTTCGTGCTCTGGGTCGTCCTCGGCCTTCTGATTCCGGCCGGTATCGGCTACCTGGTGACCGGCACCCTTGCCGGGGCGGCGGGTGGCCTGCTCTGGGGTGGGCTGGTCCGGGTCTTCTTCGTCCACCACATCACCTTTTCGATCAACTCCGTCTGTCACTTTCTCGGGACCCGCCGGTTCGACATCGACGATCACTCCACCAATGTGTTCTGGCTGGCGCTACCGTCAATGGGTGAGGCCTGGCATCACAACCATCACGCCTTCCCGCGGTCGGCCAACCACGGCCTGAAGAAATGGGAGCTCGACCCCAGCGCCTGGGTGATCACCGCGATGGAAAAGACCGGGCTGGCCCGAAAGGTGGTCCGCATATCCCCGGAACGCCAGGCCGAGAAACTCGCCCAGCCCGAGAAGCTCGCCCAGCCCGAGAAGCTCGCCCAGCCCGAGAAGCCACGGACCCCTGTGTCAGGAATCGGGGGCGCCCCGGGAGCAACGAGCGCTTCGCGTTCTGATTAAGGAGTCACCTTTCAGGTCACGTCGGCCTCGGCGAGGCGTTTCCACTCGGGCTTGTCTTCTCGCCAGCCCTCTTCGTCTCGCCTGAATTTCCAGTAGCCGGTAGCCGAGAGGTCATAGAGGTCCATGCCCCGGTCGTTGGCGAGGTGGCGCCTGACCTCGCGGACCATTCCGGCCTCACCGTGGACGAAGGCCTGGCCTCTGCCGGCGGGCAACTCCAGCTTTTCGATCACGTTGAGGATGCGCGGTTCGGCCGTATGGTCGGCGCCTTCCCGGTGGAGCCAGGTCAAGCGGAGGTCTCCCCGGGTGGTGATGCCCTGGCTCTCGCTCAGCCCGAGTTCTTCGCCTTCGTCTTCGACCTCGATCACCGTGAACACGGGAACCCCTTCCGGGACCCGGGCCAGGGCGGCAGCGATGGCGGGAACCGCGGCATCGTCGCCCGCCAGGAGATGCCAGCCCGCTGCCGGGTCCGGCGAATAGGCCCCACCCGGGCCGACCAGCTGGACCAGGTCACCAGGGCTGGCATCACGGGCCCAGGGGCCGGCCAGGCCGGAGCCGTGGACGACGAAATCGATCGTGATCGTGCCGGCATCGGGATCGGCCTCACGCACGGTGTAGGTGCGTTGCCGGTGCCACTGCGACTTGTCGAGGCTCTCGCGAATCCGCGCGGGGTCGAAGGGGATTTCGTAGGAAGCCCCGGGCGGTGGCAACTGGAGTTTCACGTAATGGTCGGTGAATTCACCGACCGGGAAATTTCGGAGGGCGTCGGACTCGAGGACGATGCGGACCATGTGGGGAGTGAGGGGAGCGGTCGACTTGACCTGGGCGACGATCGGGATGCGAGGGCTCAATTGGGATCTGTGGTTCGGGGGTGGGGGATGCGGACTCCGGGTCTGGTGCCGGAGTATTCACTCAATGCTACGAATCCGGCCATCCCGGCACCGGAAGCCGGGTTACGACAAGGATTCCCGCCGGACAAGGGAAGGCGGAGCGGATGTCCGAAAAGGGACATGACAGTTCTGTACCAGTCCGTTCATGGGGACGGAAAGTTTCATGAAACAAATGTTCATGGGTGCCGATTTTTGCGCTACATTTTTCTGCGGGTAGGGAGAATGATTTACCCAGAGGAGAGAAATACATGAAGCTGAAAGCCAAGATTGGTGCTTTCGTAGCTACTGCTGCCGTCGCGTGTGCAATCGGCGCAGCACCCGCTCAGGCCGCCCCGTCGTCACCGGCACTCCCCAGTGCCTCTGACCTCAGCGCGCTCTGCAGCAACGCCACCAACGCGAAGGTCAAGGCGCTTTGCAACCAGGGCGTCGCCGCTTACAACAGCTGCAGCAAGCAGACCAGCGCCAAGGGCCTGGCCTCCTGCCTCGCCTCGGCGGCCAAGGGCATCATCGGCTCCGGCGTCCCGACCTCGGGCAGCTCGGACATCATCGCCACGCTCAAGGGCCTGATCGGTGGCAATACCGGCGGTCTGAGCATCGGCGGTTTCGACCTCTCGTCCATCCTCAGCAAGCTGGGCGGAGTAGGGGGGCTCAATCTGGGCAGCCTCCTCAGCAAGCTCGGCGGCTGAAAAAGGGAGTACCCGAAGGCCGGCCGCTGCCTGTGAGCGGCCGGCCTTCGCATTTAAGGACCCTGGACCTTCGCCTGAATCCGGAGCCGGCTACTTGCCGGTGAAGGCCTTGGAGACCAGCTCGGTGACCCTGGCGCGGTCTTCCTTGGCGACCAGTTTCGAGCTCTTGGTCGGGACGACCAGGTCGAGGAACTCCTTGCGTTCGGCCGGGGTGAGGTTGTTGTAAAGGCGCTGGGTGTGGTGGGTGAGCCAGCGGGCACGCATCCATACGGCGGGCCAGTCGACCCTCTTGCCGTAATCCCAGGCCCGGCCCATCAGCCCGACGGCCGCTCCGGCCCGGTTCGCCTTTGACTTCTTGTTCGCCATGACCGAAGGATACGGTCCGGTCAGGAGACCGACCGGATGGTGAAGGTCCGCTCGCCCTTCGGGGTGGCGATCTTCACTTCCTCCCCGACCTTGCGGTTGCGGAGCGCCTGGCCCACCGGTGACTCGGCGCTGAGCCGGCCTTCGGCCAGGTTCGCTTCGGTGGAGCCGACCAGGGTCCAGCTGTGGTCCCGGCCCGAATCGTCGGTCACCTCGGCGGTGCGGC
The DNA here is from genome assembly GCA_020438395.1 of Solirubrobacterales bacterium. GTDB lineage: Bacteria > Actinomycetota > Thermoleophilia > Solirubrobacterales > 70-9 > 67-14. The sequence continues at coordinate 8,379 of JAGQUR010000031.1, forward strand.
CGAAGGCGAAGACGTCACCGGACTCTTCCAGCTTGACCACCACTGCGTTCTTCTCGCGTTCCCGGAGCCGCTGGATCTTCGTTTCCAGGTGGGCCTGATCCTCCTTGGCGATGTGGTACTCGGCGTTCTCCTTCAGGTCGCCGAGTTCGCGGGCGGCCTTGAGCCTGGCCGCGATCTTCTCCCGCGCGGGGCCCTCGAGCTCTTCGAGCTCGGCCTTGAGTTTCACCAGTCCATCGGCGGTGATCGACTCGCCGCTTTCCTCTGAATCAGTCATGGCCCCACCCTACCCGGATGGAAAACTCAGCCCGGAACCGAAACGGTGATCACCGGGGCCGTGGTCGGTTGCTGGCTGCCACCCTTTGGTTCGGCGCTCACCATGACCGCAGAAACCCCGCTGATGTCGGGAATGCTGGCCACAGCCGAGCCGTCGCTGTTCGGGACAAAGAGGGAATCCGTTGGCTCGATTTCCTGGCCACGCTGGATCCAGGCCTGGTAGACCTGATTCTCGCCTGGGCGCCTCAGATTGCTCATCTTCAGGGTCCCGGTCCCGTTGGAGGCGACCATGACGGCTTCGGCCCCGATCGTCGACTGGCCGGTGATCACCTGACGAGCCGGACCGGTCGTGGAATTGCTCCCGCCATCAAGGACGACCCCGATCGCCACACCTATGAAAAGGGCGGCGGCCACGGTGCCCAGTACGGCCGGGCGAAACAGACCGGCCAGCCAGCCAGAGGGGCGGGAGGGGCGGCGGTCATCCCGCCCGGCGGCTGCGGAAGTCTCGGGCACGGATGTTTCTGCCGGGCCGCTCTCGGGGGAGGGGTTGTCTGCGATGTCGGCATCCACTGCCGCCATCACGCGGGACTTCAACGAAGGAGAGGGCTCGATCTGTTCGACGTCTGCGGAAAGGACAGTCGATGCCGGCTCGAGCCACGCCAGCTCCGCCCTGCATTCCGGGCAGCCCTCGAGATGGTGCTCCAGATCACCCTGCTCTCCCGGGTCGAGTGCCCCCAGCAGATAGGCCGGCAGTTGTTCCCTGAATCGGTCGTGCCCGGTACTCATGTCGTCTCTCCTTCGTAGGAGCCCAGCTCACCCCTGAGCTTCTCCATTCCAAGTCGCATTCTTCCCTTGACGGTGCCTAACGGAAGTTCGAGCAGGTCCGAGATCTCGGTCTGGCTGAAACCGCCGAAGAAAGCGAGCCCGATCACCTTCGACTGGTTCTCCGGAAGTTGGGCAAGCCTGGTGCGAACTTCCCGTCCGGTCTCCCGCTGGATCGCCTGGCCTTCCGTGTTCAGGTCGGAGACCCGGTTTTCGAGGGTCAGGTCGTCATCGTGGTCGAGATCCGGAGTCCTGCTCGCCCTGCTCCGGAGGACGTCGATAGCCCGGTTTCGAATGATTCCGAGCGCCCAGGCCCCGGCGCTGCCCCTCGACGGGTCATACCGGCCGGCGTTCTTCCAGACCGAAAGGAAACCGTCCTGCACTATGTCCTCGGCCAACGACCTTTCACCCACTATCCGATAGGCGAGCGAGAAGGCGCGGCGTTCGAACCGGTCGTAGAAGAGCTCGAACGCCTGTTTGTCGCGGTCGCCGACCCGGACGAGGAGATCCTCGTCCGGGGGCGACTGCGACGGGACCTGGTTGCCCATCTCATTCCCCGGTCCTGTTTCCCCGATCCCGGTCAGGAGACCAGGAAGGGCTGGACCGCTTTCAGCACCTGGGCTTCGGTCATCGGCTTGTCGAAAGCATCCGGTGCGGGCTGATTGCCGTTCTGCAGGGCAATCGCGGCCGCGTGCCTGGCCTCGACCTGGACGATGCTTCCGGCCGCCTCGAGGACGTCCTTCGAGCTGATCATCGGGGCCGCACCGTTGTAGGCACTGACTCCGACGTTCTCGATCGTTTCGGCCAGGGCGGTGAACCCGGCGGTGTCCGAATACGGGAACTCGACCCTGGGGGCCTTGACCGGCTTTCCACCCAGATCCTTGATTGTCTGGGTGAGCGCCTTCACGTGGGCATCCTCATCTGTCGAGATGGTAGTGACCAGCTGCTTCAGGTCTCCCGACAGTCCCGCCTTCTTCAGGGCTTCGGCGTAGAACGCCGACTCGAGATACTCGAGCGTGAGTGCGTAGTTGAGGATCTCGATGTCGCCCTTTGAACCGTTCGCGGCCATCGCTTTCCGGACGAAGGGGCCGATGGCCCCGAGACCGAAGACGGCACCCGCGGCGAGAGCGCCCTTCATCAGGACGTCGCTTCGCTCGGTTCCATCTACTTCGATCGCTGCCAGTTCGGGGTGGGTCAATTCAGTGTTTGTCTTTGGTTCAGTCATCTGTCTGTCTCCTTTCCTGGGCCGGTTCAGCTGACGATGAAGGGCTGGACGGCGTTGAGGACCATCGCTGCGGGGGCCGGCGCGGCAAAGGGTCCGTCGGGTACCGGCGTCTTCCCCAGCAGCGTGTTGAGGGCCGCCGCGTGACGGCCTTCGACGCTGTGGATCGAAAGGGCGGCCGCGAGCACATCCGGGCTCTGGATCCGGGCGGCCTGGCCGAGATATGCGGCTGCGCCGAGGTTCTCGACCGTGGACGCAAGGCGCAGGACCTGCTTCGCGTTGTTCAGCGGGAACTCGGTCTTCGGCTTCGCGGCGGGCTTGCCGCCGGCCTTCTTCACGGCGGCCGTCAGGGCCGCGACGTGCTCGGCTTCCTGGCTTCCGAACTTGCGGATCGTTTCGAGGTCCGATCCCTTGAAGAGACCGCTCTTTGCCACGTCCTCGTAGAACGCCGTCTCCAGGTATTCGAGGGTCAGCGCGTAGTTCATGATTCCGATGTCGCCCTCGCCGAACTGGGCGGTGCTGTCATCACTCATCGACGAGTCGCTGGTTCCGGTAGTGCCGGAGCCGTTCGACATCGAGTCGGATCCGGAATCCGAATCATCACTGCCGCATGCGGCAAGGAATGCACCGAGGGCGACCGACCCGCCGGCCATCGACACCAACTGGCGCCGGGACACGCCGCTCCTGCCGAAACCTTCCTGCTGCTCCTGCTCTTCCTTCTCTTCCGTACTTCGCTGTCTGGTGGCAGCCATGGCGCCTCCTCTGTTCGTTTACGCCGTTGAAAGCACTTACGGAGCAGAAGCGGGATCGGATCAATCGAATGTCTTCGAAGTGACTGATCCGGAAGGCCGGCCGGACCGTAGCTCTTCACATGATTCCCAACATCGGACCACTAGAAATTGCCCTCGTACTGATCATCGCCATCGTCGTCGTCGGGCCAGGGAAGCTGCCCGAACTGGGACGCTCGGCGGGCAAGGGGCTGAGGGAATTCAAAGGCACCCTCGCCGGTGGGGAAGACGAACGCGAGAATTCATAGGTCGCGATATGTCACTTCCAGCCCATAGGCTGGGAGTGTGAACCGTTCAACAGTTCTCGCCATGGGGGCGATGGCGCTCGGTGTCTTCGTCATCGCCAATGACATCACCGCAATGAACGTCGCCCTTCCGGCGATCGAAAAGGACTTCGACACCAGCGTCACCACGGTCCAATGGGTGGTCAACGCCTATGCCCTGGTCTTCGGGGTGCTGATCGTCACCGGCGGACGGCTGGCCGATCTCTTCGGCCGCCGCGAGGCGTTCTTCGTCGGGGCGAGCATCTTCCTCATCGCCTCGCTGGCCGCGGCGGTCTCCCAGACCGAGGCCTGGCTGATCGCGGCCAGGGCGGTGATGGGAGTCGGGGGAGCGCTTATGTGGCCGGCGATCCTCGGCATGACCTTCGCCCTGTTGCCGGAGGAGAAGGCCGGATTGGCCGGCGGCCTGATCCTCGGCGTTGCCGGAATAGGCAATGCGCTCGGACCGCTGATCGGTGGCGCCCTGACCGAATTCGCGAGCTGGCGCTGGATCCTCTTCCTCAACGTGCCGATCGCGATCACGGCGATCATCGCCGTTTACTTCCTGATCCACCAGCCACGCCCCGAGACCGAGGACCGCCAGATCGACTACGGGGGGATCGCGACCGTCTCTCTCGGCCTTGTGCTCTTCATGGTCGCGCTCGACCAGGTAGTGGATCTCGGATGGGGCGATCCGCGGATCGTTGTCTCGGTCTTCGCCGCCGTCGTCCTGCTGGCGATGTTCGGTCTGGTCGAGCGGCGGGCCGGGGCCCATGCCCTGGTGCCCAAGGACGTGATGCGGAACACGGCTTTCAGCGCCGCCTGCGTGGCGATCCTCTTCGTCTCGGCGACGTTTTTCTCGGTCCTCTTCTACGTGCCCCAGTACCTGCAGAAGGCGGGTGACCTCTCCGCCTTCCAATCCGGGCTCGGACTCCTGCCCTTCATGGCCGTGTTCGCCCTCACCTCGTTCGTGGCCGGACCGCTCTACAACCGGGTAGGTGGCCGGATTATCGTGACCCTGGGAGCTGCCGGCATAGCACTCGGTCCGTTCCTTATCTCCTTCGGTGTCGAGTCGAGCGGTTCGCTCGGCGGGATCATTCCCGGCCTGGTCGTGCTGGGTATCGGGGTCGGGCTTTTCTATTCGTCGGCGACCACGATCGGAGTGACCGCGGTGGATGAATCGAGGTCGAGCCTGGCCGGCGGGATCATCTACATGTTCCAGGTCGCCGGTGGCTCGGTCGGGCTGGCCCTGACCACCACCCTGTTCGCCTCGGCCAGCGGGCTGATCAGCGGACTTCACGTGGCCTTCCGTTTCAACGCGATCGCCGCCGCGGTCGGGTTCCTGATCGTTCTGTTCGTGGTCGGTCCGCGAGTACAGCCGGTCAAAAAGCAGACATCGGCCTGATCCCCGCAGCGAACGGGGTCTGCTTGGGTTAACGGCAACAATGGGTTTCCGCAGAATTTCCTCCGCGTTCGTCTGTTCCCTCGCCGCAGTCCTCGGCCTCGCCCTCCCGACCGGCGCTTCAGCCGGCCTCGACGACCGGGACTCGGAGCCGGTCGTGCTCACCGGAGCCGACACGCCGCTCCTGACCGGTGCCGACCCCCAGGCGGTCGTGGCCTTTTCCTGGTTCGGTTCCTGGCAGCAGGTTCCGGTCCAGGTAGACGAACGCAAGATGATCGACTACCGGCCGGTCAGGCAGCTCTCCTTCAACTCGACCAACGAGTTCAGGGCGATGGCCTACGCGGACCCGGACACCTGGGCCGAAGCCGACGGCGTGCCCCAGACCGTGACCACGCCCGGCGACCGCGGCAGCGGCGCGGTCATTCCCGGCACCACCGGTGATCCGACCCTCGACGAGAACGACGAGATCGCGATGATGAGCGAGGACGCCGGAGGTTCCGCGGCTGGCAAGAAGGCGCCCGACGGCGTCGATCCGGCCACCCTGACCCCCGTGAAGGTCACCGATCCGCTGGATCCCGGCCAGTCCCGTTACATCTACCTCTTCCTGACCGACGACGGACTCGACCCGGATGCCAATTCCGACTACGTCAGCTATGACCAGGTCTATTCACCGGCGCTGGCCGGCGGTTACCGGGACGGCTACGACTTCGGAAAGCTCGGCGACGACGTCAACGGGCCGCCGATCAATCCTGAGGATTCCCTGATCACCACCTCCCGTTACGAGATCGGGATACCGGGCCGCTGGATGATCGACCGGCTCGTAATCGCCGCCGGTGAAGGCGACACCGACATTCTCGACGGCGACAAGTCGACCGTTTCGCCGAACGGCTGCAGTCGCAACGAACTCACCTTCAGCCGCGGAGGCGGGGGATTCATCGCCAACATCGACGGTCCGGTCCGGGCGATCCGCTCGTTCATCGGGGCCAACAGCGGAACCTTCACCCAGCGCGAATACGTCTTCTACGAAGGGATGTTCGAGAACCGGACCTTCCTCCGGGTCCACCCGGGCATCAACCAGTTCGTGACCGCGATGGACCTTTCGGCCGACGCGGTCGGCATGACCTACCGGAACGAGCTCAACCCGGACGGGGTGCCGATCGACGGGGTGCCTGACGCGCCGGTCGCCGGTCCCTTCGACTGGGAGCAGTTCAGTGGCGCCCAGGGTTCGGTCACCAACGTGGCCCGCTACACCTCGGACATCGAGGGCATGACCCGCAGCTCCTACTACCAGGATTCGGCGAACCCGCCCTCCAACAGTTCGATGCTCTGTTCAGGAGACAGCCACTCCTATGGAGCGGCCGGTCCGATGCTGACCACGCCGCAGAACAACACCGACCCGACCCTGGTCGGTAACTACCCGGACCTTCCCTTGAGTCATTTCGAGTCGGTCAGGTACTCCTGGTTCGACGGACCGGAAGCCGACGCCGGTCTGGCCGAGCTTCGCTCCGAACAGGTCGACAATCCGCTCGAAGTGGAGACTCAGGGAATCGTCGACCCCGTACCGGAGACCAGGCCGGCCCGTCTGAAGCTCACCGAGAAGCCGCATCTGATCAAGGCCCGTCCCGGCCAGAAGCGGCGGATCAGGCTGACCGTGAGAAACGTGGGCCAGGAGCCGGCTTTGGGGGTGAAGGTCTGCCTCAAGGCACCCCGTCGGGTAAGCCACTCCCGCTGCCGCAGGCCGGGCAGGATAGGACCCTCTGGCAGCCGCAAGCTGATCCTGACGGTCAGGCCCAAACGAGGCCTCCGTCGCACACGAGCAAAGGTCAGGGTGAAACTGAGTTCGATTTCTGGCGGCCGCGTGACCAGGACGGTCAGGCTGCTTATCCGCCGCTGACCAGGCAAGAGTCGCCAGAGGGGGCGCCGGCACAGGACTGATCCGGTCCGCCTCCGGACTCGTATCCGGAGGTATGAAAGTCGCGATAGTCGGGACCGGGATCGCCGGTCTCTCCGCCGCCCATCGTCTCGGTCCGCTCTACCGGGCGGGTCGGCTGGATTTGAAGGTTTTCGAAGCGCAAGGTCGGACCGGAGGCCATGCGAACACGGTCGAAGTCGAGTCGGAGCAGGGCGCCGAAAGGATCGACACCGGGTTCATCGTCTTCAACGAACGCAACTACCCGGAGTTCACCCGGATGCTGGGCGAACTCGGAGTTGAAAGCAAAGCCTCCTCGATGAGTTTCTCGGTCAGTGACGGCGAATTCGAATTCACCGGTCGCAGTCTGCGCGGGCTCTTCGCCCGGCGCCGCCATCTCGCCGATCCGGGCTTCATTCGCATGCTCCTCGAGGTTCCCCGTCTGCAGCGTCGACTGAGGGAACTTGCCGGGAGTGGCGAGGAAGGTCCGTCTCTGGCTGAGTTCATCTCCGGCGAAGGTTTCTCCGACGAGTTGAACGAGAAGGTGGTCGTGCCGCTGGTCGCATCGGTCTGGTCCGCCGACCCCGGAAGGATGGAAGAGTTCCCCGCCGGGTTCCTCGCCCGATTCCTTGACAACCACGGTCTGCTTTCGCTTCGCGACCGGCCCCGCTGGCGCACCGTTTGTGGTGGTTCGCGAACCTATGTCGAAGCGCTGACCGAGCCAATGGCGGGGGCGATCCGGACGGAATCCAGGGTTGAGCGGATCATCCGCCGTGGCGACGGGGTGATGGTGACGGTTGCCGGGCAGCCTCCCGAGCAGTTTGACCGGGTCATTGTCGCGACCCACTCTGACCAGGCCCTTCGCATGATCGGCGATCCGACCCCGGAGGAAGACCACCTGCTTCGGGCCGTCCCGTATCAGGCAAACGAAGCGGTGCTTCATACCGATGAGTCCTTGATGCCGGTCCGGCGTTCGGCCTGGGCATGCTGGAACTACCACCTCGGTAAGGAGGCCCGGGGACGATCCGCGTTGACCTATGACATGAACCGCCTGCAAGGCCTCGGATGTCGCCGGCGCTTCTTCGTTTCACTCAACGTCACGGAACAGATCGACCCGGGAAAGATCCTCGCCCGGTTTCGTTACGAGCATCCCGTGTTCACACCGGAAGGGATTCGGGCACAGAGCCGCTGGGCGGAGATCAGCGGGTCGGACCGGATCCACTTTGCCGGTGCCTGGCTCAGGAACGGGTTTCACGAGGACGGGGCCGTGACCGGGCGCAGGGCTGCCGAACAGGCCCTGCTTCCGGCCCGAGCGGAGCTGCAACTGGCGCTGGCCGCATGAACCCGGGCAGGGAGAGCGCCATATATGAAGGGCGGATCAGGCACCGCCGCTTCGAACCCGTCGAGCGTGAATTCGACTACGGGATCTTCATGCTCTACCTGGACCTCGACGAGTTGCCGGAGGTCATGTCGATCCATCCGCTCTGGTCGACCCGACCGAGGTCACCCGCCGGTTTCCGTCGCTCCGACTACCTCGGCCCGCCGGACCTGCCCCTGAAAGGGGCGGTCCTGGACGAGGTTGAACGGCGTTGCGGAGTCCGGCCCCGGGGGCCTGTCCGGATGCTGAGCCACCTGCGGTACTTCGGAGTCTGCTTCAACCCCGTCACCTTCTACTACTGCTTCGACCCTTCAGGCGAGCGACTCGAGACGGTCCTGCTCGAAGTCACCAATACCCCGTGGGGAGAACGCCACTGCTACCTGGTGGATCAGCGGCGACGGCCCCGCGTGCTTGCTGCGGACGTCGCCAAGAGCCTTCATGTGTCTCCGCTGATGGCCATGGATCACCGTTACGAACTCGCCTGCGGGGAACCTGACCGGACCCTCTCCGTGCACATGGCGAGTCGTCGCAAAGGTGTCCTTCACTTTGACGCAACCCTGCGAATGGAGCGAACCGAAATCACGAGGGCGCGACTTGGACGCCTGCTTTCCACGAGGCTGCCGATGCCGCTCAAGGTCCTCGGCGGCATTCATCTCGAGGCGGCAAGAACCTGGCTGGCGGGTGCCCGCTACCACCCGCATCCGGAAAAGATTCGGGAAGAGGACTTGTCGAAACTCCCGAAATTCGGCAAGCTCTGTTCCGTGAAACGGGTTTCCGGATCGGGATCGGCGGGCGAGCGGCCACTGGGTGGTGGCTGAGCATGTGGCGGCGGCTGGTTCTGGCGGTAATCGGCCGGCTCAAGACCGGCCGAATCGAGTTCGTCGAGAACGGAAAGGTCACCGCGATCGGGGAGCCCGGTGGCACTCCGTCAGCGAAGGTCACCGTGAATTCGCCCCGCGCCTGGCGACGGATGCTTCGGGGCAGCACCGGGATGGCGGAGGGTTACATCAACCGCGAGTGGGACACCGACGATCTGGTCGCGGTCGGACTGGTCGCGGGACTCAACCTCGGCCAGCTCGACCGGCTCCGCCGCCGTTTCCGTTTCATCCTCTGGCCCTTCCAGAAACTGGGTCCGCTTATGCCCCGGACGACCCGGCGGCGCGGCAAGAAGCAGATCTCCGCGCATTACGACCTCGGCAACGATCTCTTCTCGCTCTTCCTGGACGAGTCGATGAACTACTCGGCGGCGCTCTACAGGGGAGCGGAGGACGAATCCCTCGAAGCGGCGCAGATCGCCAAGATGAACCAGATCGCCGACCAGCTGGACCTTGACCGGGACAGCCACCTGCTCGAGATCGGGACCGGCTGGGGAGGCCTCTCGATTCACCTGGCGCAGCGGTCCGGTTGCCGGGTGACCACCACGACGATCTCGAAGGAACAAGCCGCCCTGGCCCGCGAGCGAATTGCCGAAGCCGGGCTCGAGGACCGGATCGAGGTTCTCGAGACCGACTACCGTGATCTGACCGGCACCTATGACCGCCTCGTCTCGATCGAGATGATCGAAGCGGTCGGCTGGCGGGATTTCCCGACCTATTTCGCCAAGTGCTCGGAGCTGCTCGAGCCCGACGGGTCGATGCTGCTTCAGTCGATCACGATCGATGACGACGGCTACGAGCTCGAAAAGGCCTCCCGCAGCTTCATCAGCCGCTACATCTTCCCCGGCGGCTGTCTGCCTTCGATGGCCGAGATCCGGCGATGCCTGGACGGCTTCACCGACCTGACCGTCGCCTGGGCCGACGAGCTGAGACTCGATTACTCGAAGACGCTGGCCGAATGGCGGCGGCGGTTCAACTCGGCCACGGCCAGGCTCGAGCAGCTCGGCTACGACGAACGGTTCCGTCGCCTTTGGGTTCTCTACCTCAGCCTCGCCGAGGCGGGGTTCACCTCGGGCCGGAACAGCGATTTCCAGCTGCTGCTGGCGAAGCCTCAGTCGCGCAGCTTGATCCAGCTGGCCGGCAAGGCGCCGGCCGGGATCATTTCGGGGATCTCCCCGAAGTAACGCTCGGCGATCCGCTCGGCTGCGCTTCCCTCGATCACCGGCTTGACGTCGGAGATCGTGCCGATCACCCAGATCGACGAGCCGATCTGCAGGTCAGCGGCGGTCGGGTTCTCGCCGTCAACCAGCCCGTCGGCGGCCATCCCCTCGATTTCGTCGATCATGCCCGGGAACTTCTCCAGGTCCTCGGCGATCTGAACGCAGCTGATGTTGTGGTACTTCCAGGTGGCCCGGACGAACTTCATCGCGAAATCGGTGCCGGCCGGATCCAGCTCCTCGATGCCGTTCATTTTGCCCATCATTTCCGGCCGGAAGTAAATGCCGCCCCAGGGGATGCGGCGGCCCAGATCCTGAAGCACCCGGTCTCCCCAGAGCTCCGCCTCCCGGACCTCATCCGCGATGCCTTCCGGATAGAGGGACAGTTCGGGGACGAGCTCCTCCAGCCGCTTGAAGATGTTGGTCGATCCGTGAACGCGCTCCTCGCCGATTGTCAGTCCGGGGACCCGGGTCTTGCCTTCCCCGTAAAGCTCGGTGATCTGTTCGTTGTGCTTCCCGAAGTCGAGGTTCACCCACTCGTACTCGATCCCCTTGTAATCGAGTGCGGCCCCGACCGCCTTGCAGGGGTGGGAGGGAGGAAGTGCATGCAGGGTTACCTTCTCGGTGATGGGCATGCCCAGACTTTATGGCCCGGTGAACCGCATGGCAACCGGGTAGGTTTCGCCCATGGGCCCAGCCAACGGACTCAGCGCCGCCTACGGAATCGCCAGGGTCGGTTTCGGAATCTTCGCCTCCTGCGCTCCGCAAAGCCTCGGTCGAACCTGGGTCGGAGAGGATTCCGAAAGTCCGGGCGCGGGAGTGATCCTCCGCGCACTCGGTTTTCGTGACATCGCCCTCGGGGCGGGGACCACCCAGGCGGCACTTGCCGGTGACCCGCGCGGATGGCTGGCCGTATCGATGCTGTCCGATCTCGGTGATGTCGCCGCAACGTTGATTGGCCGCGATCGGATCGAGTCGCGCGGTGTCGTCATCACTTCGACGGTGGCCGGGGCCGGGGCTCTCGCGGCCGGCCTGCTTCTGCTCGCGAGCGAATCCGAATGAACGGGAGCGACGGGGCGATAGCGGTTCCCCTCGATTCCGGTGAGTCGGGGCTCGACCGCTTCGAGCTGACCGGCCTGGCCCGCGGTCCCTGGCAGGAGGATGCCGCCCACGGTGGCGCTCCGGCGGGTCTGCTCGCCCGGGCGGCCGAGGTGATCGGCCAGGAAGACGGACTCCGTCTTGCCTCCATCTCCCTCGCCTTCAACGGGCCGGTGACTCTTGGCGAGATCGAGATCAGGGCCGAGACGGTCAAGCCCGGTCGGCGCCAGCGGGTCGTCTCGGTAGCGATCGTCTCCGGTGACCGGACCCTGATCGAAGGCCGGGCGGTGCTGATCCGCAAGGGGGAAGTCGAGTTGCCGGATGGCGTGACGGTGGAAGAAGAACCGTTCCCCGGGCCGGAGAGCGGGCGGCCGATCGAGAAGGAACTCTGGGCGGACGGGGAAAGTGACGCCTTCCACCGCACGAGCAACACCGTGGTGTCGATCGAGGGCGGCCCGGACCGGATCGGCACCGAGGGCATGGTCTGGATCCGGCTCGACTATCCCCTGGTAGCGGGCGAGGAGCTGACCGGCGCCCAACGGGCCGTCGCGGCAGCGGATTTTGGCAACGGAGTCGCCCACCCGGTCGGCTGGGGCGAATTCCTCTTCATCAACTGCGACCTCAACGTTTCGCTCCTCAGGGAGCCGGTCGGAGAGTGGATCGGCCTTGAATCGAGGACCGAGGTGGACGCCAACGGCACCGGGCTCACCTCGACCCGCCTCCATGACAGCCGGGGCCGTTTCGGGGTCGCCAGCCAGATCCTGTTCGTCGACCGGGTGTAGTTCCCGGGCGGCGATCCCCGGGACCGGCAGCTCCCCGGTCTCGCTTACTGAAGTCCGGTGAACCGTTTGCGCAGCCATTTATCCGCCGGGACAGATTTGGATCGCGCCGCAGGGTCTACATTTGGGTTATGCCCGACCTGCCCGAGAAACCCGACGCGATCCTGCTCGATATCGAGGGCGTGCTCTACATACAGGGGGAGGCAATCGAGGGGGCCCCGGAAACCCTGAACCGGCTGCGCGAGATCGCCGGCCGGATCCGCCTGGTCACCAACACGAGCTCGGTTTCCCGCAATGAAGTGATCAAGCGGGTCAGGCGGGCCGGATTCGACATCTCCGACGAGGAACTCCTCACCCCGGCCGCGATGGCGGTCCGCTATTGCCGGGAAAAGGGCTTCTCGAAGGTCAACCTGATGGTTGCCCGGTCGTTGCGGGAGGACCTTGAGGAGATCGACGTGGTCGGTACCGACGAAAAGGCCGACGCGATCGTGCTCGGTGACCTCGGCCCGATGTTCTCGGCCGAGACCCTCAGCCACGCCTTCCGGCAGATGATGGACGGTGCCGAGCTGATCGCCCTCCAGCACAACCGGTACTGGAGGCGGGAGGACGGCCTGGTGCTGGACGTCGGCGCCTTTTCGGCGGCGCTCGAATACGCCGCGGAGACCGAGGCGGTGGTCGTCGGCAAGCCATCCCGCGACTTCTTCCGTATGGCCCTGGCCGATCTCGGAGTCGAGCCGGGAACGGCAGTCATGGTCGGCGACGACATCGAGGGCGACGTCGGCGGCGGACTGGGAGCGGGAATCGCCTCGGTCCTGGTTCGGACCGGCAAGTACGAGGCGGAGAAGGTCGCCGAGTCAGGGATCGAGCCCACCGCGACCATCGACTCGATCAACGACCTGCCCGGGTTGCTCGCCTGAGGGAATCCGGGCGGTCCTTCGCCCGGATCCGGTTGGTCCTTCGCCCGGATCCGGTTGGTCCCGGGGCATCCGGGAATGTAGCCTCGTGCCTGTGCTGGCCATTCGAGTCAACGATTTCGGCGATCCATCGGTCCTGAGCCTCGAGGAGGTGCCAGATCCGGTCGCCGGAGCCGGCCAGACCCTGATCGAGGTCGATACGGCCGGTGTGAACTACGGCGACCTGCTGGTGCGAAGGGGCGAGTACTTCGGCCGCAAGGCGCTGCCAGTGATCCCCGGGTGGGAAGTCGTCGGGTCGGCGGCCACGCCAGATCCGGACGGAGCCTTCGAAGCCGGTGATCGGGTGGTGGCGCTGCTCGACGGGCGGGGCTATGCCCGGAAGGTGGCCGCACCGACCAGGGATGTGGTGCCGGTGCCAGACGGGGTTTCCGACAAGGTCGCGCTGGCGATGATCATCCAGGGGGCCACCGCCTGGCGGCTCCTGGAAGACATGAAGCCGGACCAGAGGGTCCTGATCAGCGGGGCCGGCAGCGGGGTGACTCATCTGGTGGTCCAGCTGGCCCGCCTTCGTGGCGCGGCCGAGGTCGCCGTCGTCTCAAGCGGCGGCGAAAAATCCAATCGTGTGCTGGACCTCGGCGCCGATCTGGTCGTTCGGTCCGACGGAGACGAAACCCTGAAGGAACGCCTGACCGAAGGACTTGGTGGCAGGAAATTCGACCTCGCGATCGACATGATCGGCGGCGAGACCCTCCAGGCGATGCTCCGGCAGCTGCGCCCGGGAGGTCGGGCTGTGATCTACGGCGTGGCCGGGGGCGAGCCGGCGAAAGTCAACACCGGCGCGCTTCTCAAGAACGGCCTGACCGTATACGGGCTCTGGCTCGGCCATTCGGATGGCTGGTCCCTGCGGGAGATCATGGGCAGGCTCTTCGAGCTGGTTGAGGCCGGTCAGCTTGCCCCGACCCTGGGTCCTGCCTTCCCGCTGGCGCGGGCGGACGATGCGCATCGCGCGGTCGAAGCCCGTACCGGGGTTGGCAAGGTTGTGCTCGATTGCCGGGAAGTCTGACCGCGAGTCGCCCGGACCGCTGCAGCGTTCAGATCTCGGTGGCCAGTTCGAGCAGCCGGTCAGGGGAGCGGTCGGTCTTGCCGGCCCTGGTTCGCGGAATCGCCTCGACCGTAAACCAGCGCTTGGGAACCTTGTACGAAGCGATCCGCTGCTTCAGGTGATCCCGAAGGTCGGCCGCATCCGGTCCGGCTCCTTCGCCCGAAGAAACGACGAAGGCGACGATCTCCTCGCCCCAGCGTGGATCCGGCAACCCGAGGACCACGCATTCCGACACCGACCCGTGCTCGACCAGCCTCGATTCGACTTCTTCCGGGTGGACGTTCTTGCCGCCCGTGATCAGCATGTTCGAGGCGCGGCCGACGATCGAGAGTCCCTCCTCGCCGAGTACCCCGACATCACCGACCGTCATGAAACCGTCCGGCCCGATCGGAGACTGGCGGCCTGACTCGTCGAAGTAGCCGTCGAAGAGGTACGGGCTGCGGACAAAAACGAGTCCGGGCCCATCTCCATCTGATCTGATCTCGATTTCAACTCCGGGAAACGGCGGGCCGACGAACCCGGGATCGGACCGGTCGCTGCCCCCGGAATTCACCGTCACGAAGCTGAGCTCGGAGGCTCCGTAGATCTCGCTCACCGAGGCCCCGGGGAAGAGGCGCCGGGCGATCTGCCAGTGGTGAGGTTCCATTTTCGCGCCGGATATGACCAGAGAGTGAAGCCCTGGGAGGGGATCGACATCCAGTTCATCGAGGGTGAAAAGCATGGTCGGAACGAGGTAGAGGATTCCCCGCGACACCCCGTTCAGCTCTTCGGCCAGCGCCGCACGGTCGAAGCGCTCGAACATCCGCACCGAAGCCCCGCGATTCAGGCCCAGCACCGCCCCGAAAAGAAAATGCGAATGCTGAAGCGACCCGGGCAGGTAGACGGTGTCACCGGCTTCGATCGAGAACATCTCGCCGGCCGGTTCAAAGCTTGAGATCCACGACATCGATCGTCGGGCGAACGGCTTCGGTCGGCCGCTGGTGCCGGAAGTGAAGCCGATGCAGAAGACCGGGTCGTCGTCTTCGGCCGGGGGAACAACCGGCCGGAAGCTCCGGGCGGCCGCGGTGGCTGCTTCGAGCTCAGGTCCGGCCCAGTCTGCGTGAAGGGTGCAGGCCGGGCGTCTCAGTTGGGCTGCGGCCAGGAACCTCGTCAGGAACTCCCGGCCGGATGGAAGCCGGATCTCGACCGGCGCTCCGGTCGGGCTCGCTCCGATATCGGCTGCGGCTTGCCCGATTTCGGCCATGAACCCGGTCCAGGTCGAGGAACCCGAATCGTCGACCACGGCGAGCCGCGAGGGATCTTCACGGAACGCCTCGCGGGCCCCGTCGAGGATCACAGCACGAGGCTCTCGAAGAGCCGTTTCAGTTCGGCCGCCGGGTCGGTGGTCAGTCCGGTGTGGACCTCGGAGCTCTGGATGATCGTCGAGGAGGGGGCGGTCAGCCAGCCGAAACGGTCCGAAGGGTCGAGTCCGGCGAGCGAGCCGGCGGCCGGATCTCCCTCGATCACTCGGCGGATCACCGCCAGCCTCTCCTCGACCGGGGCCGGATCCAGGTCGGGGGCGATTGCGGCGAGGCGGGAACGATCCAGGTTGACCTCCAGATCGAGAAAGTCGTGCTGGCGGCAGAACAGGGCAAGCCCCACGTTGAGCCGCTCCCCCCTTTCGATGCAGGGAACGACCCGGAGCACCGCGTAACTGAAGGGGCGCGGTTCAGCCATCCTCGCCTTCCAGTTCGGCAATGAAGACGTCCCGGGCTCCGAGTCGCCGCTGAAGAAAGAGGGCGAAGTCTTCTCTTCTTGCCTCCGGGTCGTCCCCGAGCCACCCTTCCGGCACCGCCGCCAGGGCGGGGTCTATAGCTCCCTCCACGGCGGCTGTCAGCCTTTCGCCTGCTTCCGCCAGCGGCCCGGCGACCGGCAGCAGCACGTGGTCGCGAAGGACCGGGGTGGGGGAGGTGGCCGTTTCGGCAAGGGGTACGGCCCCGTGCTGCCGATAGAAGGCGGCGCCGTGGTCGATCAGCCAGGTGCGTCCGTGCCAGGTCAGCAGGTTGGGGTTGCGGGGAGTGCGATCGATGTTGGTGACGAGCGCGTCGAAGAAGACGATGTCGGCCGCCAGTTCCGGATCGAATTCCTCATCCGTCGGCAGCGCGAAGGGGAGCGCCCCGGGCAGGAAGTCCATGCCGAGATTGAGTCCCGGCGAGGCTTCGATCAGTTCCTGAATTTCGGGGTCGGGCTCGGCCTGGCCCAGTTCCGGCGCGATGTCGACCAGCACCAGTTCCGGCACCGGAAGCCCCGCGTGGCGCGCGATCTCACCGGCCACCACTTCGGCCACGAGCGCTCCCGGTCCCTGTCCGGCACCACGGAACTTGACCACCCAGGTGCCGTCGTCGTCTCCCTCGACCAGTCCCGGCAGGGAGCCGCCTTCCCGCAACGCGGTCACATACCGGATCGCTTCAACCTCCCTGAGGGGGGTCGACGTCTCGGGGGTCGGGGCACCGGGCATCTGGATAGCTTCGCATCCGGATAGGCTTCACCCGTTCTTCCTGCCTAAGAAAGGGTCTCGATGTCCACGCTTTCCAACACGGTGTCAGCTGCCCGTGTCCCCGTTCTCGCTGATTCGTTCGCTAATACCTGGGTCAAGAATGCGGCCCTGGTGTTCGGTGGCGCGCTCTTCATGGTGCTGTGCCAGCAGATCTCGATCGCTGTGCCGCCCTCGCCGGTGCCGATCACGGGAGGCACTCTCGGCGTGATGCTGATCGGTTCGGCCCTCGGTTCAAAGCGTGGCGTCTCGGCAATGGGCCTCTACCTGCTGATGGGCCTCTTTCTTCCGGTCTACTCGGAGGGACGCGAGGGCATTGACGTCCTCGTGAACTCCGCTTCGAGCGGCTACTTCCTCGGCTTCCTCGTTTCCTCCTACGTGGTCGGCTGGCTGGCCGAACGCGGCGGCGACCGGAAGTTCATGACCGCTTTCATCTCCTTCGTCTTCGCCCAGCTGATCATCTTCGGGTTCGGTCTCGCCGGCCTCAAGCTGAACACCGGTGAGGAATGGGGCTGGGTCATCCACAACGGATTCACCATCTTCATCATCGGCGGCCTGGTCAAGGCGGCGATCGGCGCGGCCGCAATGCCCGCGGCCTGGAAGCTGTCCGAAAAGACCCGCTGAAGAACTGAATCATCCCCAAGGGGTGAAAGGGGGACGGGCCGTTCGGGTGTAGCCTGAAACGCTACGTCCCCCGTCTTCCTGAAAGGAACAGACTTGCTGAACATTCTGGCCACCTACGACCTTAGTGACGCGCTAGTCACCACGCTGGCGATCTTCTTCTTCGTGATCTGGGTCTGGATCGTCATCACGATCCTGATGGACCTCTTCCGTGATCACGAGCTCAACGGCTGGGCGAAGGCGGCCTGGTGCCTCTTCCTGATCGTTTTCCCGCCACTGGCAGCGCTCGTGTATCTGATTTTCCGCGGTCACGGAATGCGAGACCGGGCGATCAAGGAGCAGGCCGACGCCAAGAAACAATTCGACGACTACGTCCGTGAAACCGCCAGCACCACGCCGGTCGACGAGCTGCACAAGCTCGATCAGCTGCGCCAGAGCGGTGGCATCACCGACGAGGAGTACGCCAAGATGAAGGCCAAGCTCATCAACTGAGCTTTCCTTTTCTGCTTTCCAGGGGCCGGGATCGTCTGCTTATCGGGCGATAATTTCCCGGCCCCTGATCTTTTTCAAGTAGGGATCGGCGGGGGCGTATTGTGAGGCGGTGCGCATTCACCTTCGACTCGTCGCCCTGATCGTCGTTACGGCAGGACTGATCGGTGTGATCCTGGCGATGACCGTGTTCAACACGGACGAGAGCTCGAACGTCCCGGATCCCGGACCGACCGGCGAGACCATGGCCACCGGTGAGACTGCAAACACCGGCGAGACCGTTACCGGCGTCAGCGACGGAACCACCCTCGGCTACGCTCAGGCAATCCCCCAGCCGATTGATGGACCCCTGCTCGGAATGAACCTGACCGCGTACACCCCGGACGGCTACGGGCAGGCCTCGGTCCACAAGGCGATCAGGATCCTGGCCGGGATGGGGAGCACCGCGATAACCCTCGTGCCGACCTGGTACATGAAGAGCCCCACTGCGAACCGGATCGCCCCCGACAAGGACAAGTCGCCGACCGACGAGAGCCTCGCCAAAGCGATCGGCTGGATTCTCTCGGCCGGCATGCAGGTGGTGATCAAGCCTCATGTCGATGTCGTGGACGACTCTTACAGGGGTGACATCCAGCCAACAAACCGGGATCAGTGGTTCCGCTCCTACGGGAAGTTCATAGATCACTACGCATCCTTCGCCACGGACCGCTCTGCCGATCTCCTGGTGGTCGGTACCGAGCTCAGGTCGTTGTCGAGCGAGACAGATCGCTGGAGGGCCGTGATCCAGACCGTCAGGGACCTGTACACGGGGCCGGTCACCTACGCCGCGAACTGGGACGAGGTGGACCAGGTCCAGTTCTGGGACGATCTCGACGCGATCGGGGTCGATGCCTATTACCCCCTGAGCCAGGACCCGAACGTGGAACCCGGCGAGCAGGAGCTGGTGGCCGCCTGGCAGGGAATCGCCGACCAGCTCGAGTCGAAATCGGAGCAGTGGGACCGGCCGGTCATCCTGACCGAGGTCGGATATCCGAGCCAGAAGGGAGCGACTGTCGTCCCCTATGACGTGACCGACCAGCCGGCCGACCAGAAGATCCAGGCTTTGGCCTACGCAGCGACTTTCAAGGCGCTTTCCGGAGCGGACTGGCTGGAGGGCATCAGCTGGTGGAGCTGGCGCGCCGACCCGGACAGCAAGGAACCGGTCGAAATTGACTACAGCCCGGAAGGCAAGACGGCCCAGGCCGAACTCGCGAAGGGACAAAGGGGCTTCGAAGGATGAGCGATTCCGCCGACGTGAAACTCTCGGTCCTTGACCTCGCCCCGGTGGTCGAGGGATCAGATCCGGCCGCCGCCCTGGCCAACTCGACCGAGCTGGTGCAGGCAGCCGAAGCCCTCGGCTACCACCGCCACTGGGTGGCCGAGCACCACAACATGGCCGGGATCGCCAGCTCCGCACCGGCGGTGCTGATCGCGCATCTCGCGGCGTCCAGCGAGAAGATCAGGGTCGGGTCCGGCGGAGTGATGCTCCCCAACCACCAGCCGCTCGTTGTGGCCGAGCAGTTCGGCATGCTCGAGTCCCTTCATCCGGGTCGCATCGACCTGGGTATCGGCCGTGCACCGGGCACCGACCAGGTCACGGCAGCCGCATTGCGGCGCGGTGTTGATCCGCTCTCGGACGAGGACCTGCCCAGGCAACTCGGCGAACTGATCGGCTTCTTTACCGGTCAGTGGCCATCCGGCCATCCGTACCGGTCGATCACCGCGGTGCCCGGGGAGGGGGTCATGCCGGAGATCTGGCTGCTCGGTTCCAGCGGATACACAGCCCAGGTTGCCGGCCTGCTCGGTATGCCGTACTCATTCGCCCACCACTTCAGCGCCGGGAACACCGAGGCCGCCGTCCAGCTCTACCGCTCCCGTTTCGAGCCCTCGGCCTACCTGGACGAGCCCCGGGTGATGATCGGCGTGGGCGTGATCTGCGCCGAAACCGACGAAGAAGCCCGCTGGCTTGCCGGCCCCTCGAGACTCGCCTTCTCCCGCCTCCGGAGTGGCCGGCCCGGCAGGTTCCCGACCCCGGAGGAAGCGGCCGCGCACGATTTCACCCCGGATGAGGAGGCGGTGATCTCTTCGATCGCCAAGGGGCATATATTCGGCAGCTCCGAAACGGTGAAGTCAGGACTCGATGACCTGATCGAGAAGACCGGGGCCGACGAACTGATCATCTCGACCATGGTCTACGAGCAGAAGGACCGCCTGAAGTCCTACGAGCTCGTCGCAGACATCGAGCTGTAGAGCCGTTTTCCTCCACTTGCACGGGATTTCCCACCGATCGCCCTGAGCTCGGTCCGGGACCGCCATAACGCTACCTTCCCCTTCCGCCCGTCCTCTCCGGCGGGCCTTTATGCAGACCGGACTCCCGCAAACACCCAGCGGCCGCGCCCGCGGCTTCAGCCTTGCTGCGGCCCTGATCGTTGCCGCCCTTGCCATCGGCCTCGCCTGTTGGGCGCGTCCGGCTGACGCAACGCTCACGGCCGACCAGACCCAGGCGAAGATCGACGCGATCAACGGATCCGTCTCCGATCTCAAGGCGCAGGTCGCCGAGGACAACCGGAAGATCGACTCGCTGATCGGCGAACTATCCGGGCTAAGGGCCCGGGCCAACGAACTTGAAGCCAAACTCGCCGCCAAGCAGGCTGAGCTCGACGCGGTGGAAGCCGCCCTCGAGCGCGAACGTGAGCACTTGGCCGAAGTCAGGGCCCGCCTGCGTCGGGCGCTGAAGATCCTCGAAGACCAGCTTGTCTCGCTTTACGTGAACGGATCCCCGAATGTCGAGGACATGGTGCTCTCGTCCTCCGATTTCGGTGAGCTCGTTTCCAGCGCCGGCTATGCCAACGCGATCCAGGACCGAAACGAGTCGGTGATCACCCGGGTCGAAGAGCTTCGTGACCAGATCAAGGCGATGGTCGAGAAGATGAAGGTCCAGCAGAAGAAGCTTCAGGCGGCTAGGGACGAGATCGCCGTCGAGACCAAACAGGCCGAGGACGCCCGCGATGCGGTCGAATCCAGGAAGGCCGAATTCGAGGCATCGAGCGCAGCCCGCCAGGCCAGGATCGACGCGCTCGAAGCGAAGGCCGGCAAGCTCGAGGACTCGCTGCCCGACCTGACCATGGACCCGGCCTCCAGCTCCGCGCCCCGGGCAGTGCCCCCGGTCGCCGGCTCGGTCGCAGTGATCAACTCCGACGGAACCGCTTCACCGCCCGCCGACGCGCCGCAGGCAGTCAAGGACGTGATCGCGGCCGGCAACCAGATCATCGACCTGCCCTATGTATGGGGTGGAGGCCACGGATCCTTCGAATCTTCCGGTTATGACTGCTCCGGCACGGTCAGCTACGCCCTCCACGGAGGCGGCCTGATCTCCAGCCCGCTCGACTCGACCGGCCTGACCACCTGGGGCGAGCCGGGAGAAGGCAACTGGATCACCGTCTACGGCAACTCCGGACATGCCTTCATGCATGTCGCCGGCATCAGCCTCGACACGTCGGGCACCGGCGGCTCCGGCCCCAGCTGGTCAAGCGACCTCGGCTGGGAAGACACCTCCGCCTTCGTGGCCCGCCACCCCTCCGGCCTCTAACCTGCTGCCCCGGGCTTCGTCCCGGAACCACCAGAACGACGCTGACCTTCGTCGACGGCCGGAAACGGCAGCTCACGTACCCGCATGTGTTTCACCTCCGCTGGATGACTTCCGGGCAGAGGCCGGAAGGCGCTACTTGCTGTCCGAGGAGGGCTTGAGGAAGCGCTGGGCGATCGAGCCGGTCAGCATGGCCACGAAGGAGATCCCGACCAGCAGGATCACTACCTCGGTGATCTGGCCGCCGACCGTGGTGGCCGTGAACTCAGAACCGACCGTGGTCATGGTGGTGAAGGCCCAGAAGACACCGTCCCATTCGGTCAGGTGCTGGTTCTTGGCTTCAAATGCCCGAAAGACGGACCCACCGGCGACTGTGGCGAGTACCGTCAGCAGAGCTGCATACTGAAGACCTTCGTTCGAGAAGACCCGGTTTGAAAGCTGGGCCAGCTTGAGAAGGCGCAGGAGGCGGAGCAGGCGGATCGCCCTCAGGCTCTGGAGGCCGGGGGGCAGAACGGGCGGGGTGAGGAAGACGACGATGACTTCGACCGGGTGGTGCCTCAGGTACTTGCGACGGTTGGGCACCAGGGCCAGCATCACCACGAACTCGATCGCAAACGCAAGCCAGGTACCCCAATTGAGCACCTGGGCAACAACTTGAAGCGTTCCCCCGACCTGGGCCTCGGTCAACGCGACGCTGGGCAGGGTCAGCGCGGCCGCCACCATCAGCGGACCGTTCATGATCCGCTCCGCCTTGATCGCCCGCGGGCCCTCGACTCCGTTGTCAGGCTGGGTGCCGCCGGTCAGCTCGGCCCTGAAGGTCTCACGCAGGTGGTGATCTCCCCCTGCCGCCGGGTCGTCGGTGCCTTTCTGGTCGTCCTTGTCGGCCATCGGAGCCGTATTCGACGTGACCGCCAAGGCGCCTGTAGCCGCATCGGAAATCCCGGCCAATTCCGGGTACATCGAAGTGCCATTGACTCTGACAAACTACTTCGCTAAACTAATTAGCACAGGTAATGATTTTCGGTTGAACTCCCGGGCCAGGCGCCCGGTCCGAGATCCCGAAACAGAGTGCAAGTAGGCAAAGTCAATGTCAGAGCCAGAAACAAATAGTCAGGCAGATAGTCAGACAAAGCGTCAGACGACGCAAGACGTAGAAGTCCAGAAGGTTGATGCCCACAGGGACATAACCGGGGTCCAGGACCGCCGCGCGGAGGCCGATGCCCTGCGACTGGCGATCACCCGCACCGCCAGGCGCCTTCGCCAGGAAGCCGGTGGCGGCCTTTCCCCCACGCTGATAGCCACCCTGGCCTCCATCGAGCGGGGCAAGGTGCTGACCCCGGGTGAACTTGCCCGGATCGAAGGGGTTCAGCGTCCGACCATGACCCGTGCGATCAACCGGCTCGCCGATGCGGGCCTGATCGATCGCCGCGAGGACCCGGAGGACCGTCGTTCAGCCCTGCTTTCGGTCAGCGAAGAAGGACACCGGTACCTGGCCGCCCATCGTTCGCGCAAGAGTGCCTGGCTGGCCAACCTGATCGAGGAAATGCCGGCCGATGACGCGGACACCCTCGCCCGGGCGGCAGAAATCCTCTCCCACGCCCTCGAAACCCATCGAACCGGCGAGCTCCGCCTCCCCGGTGAAGACGGCAATTCCGGGGAGGGGAGTTGACGGCCGCGCTGCGGCGGTCCTTCGACTCTCTCTCGGTCCCAAACTTCCGCCGCTATTTCAAGGGACAGGTCGTTTCCCTCTCGGGGAACTGGATGCAGACCGTTGCCGAGGTCTGGCTGATCCTCAGCCTGACCGGCTCCGGCTTTGCGGTCGGGATCGCCACGGCCCTCCAGTTCCTGCCGATCATGTTGTTCGGCGCATGGGGAGGATCGCTGGCAGACCGCTTTGCCAAGCGGGATCTGCTCATGGTCACCCAGGCCATGATGATGGTCCCGCCACTGATCCTGCTCGGTGTCACCGTCGCCGGAGTCGTCACGCCAGCCATGGTCTTCGCCCTGATCCTCATCCGGGGCAGCCTGCTTTCGGTCGACAACCCGGCCCGCCAGGCCTTCGTCATGGAGATGGTCGGACCCGACCGGATCGTCAACGCGGTCAGCCTCAACAGCGTGATCGTCCACTCCGCCCGCGTCGCGGGTCCGGCGGTCGCGGGCATCCTGATCGCCACCGTCGGAGTCGCGCCCTGTTTCGGGCTCAACGCGGCAACCTTCCTGGTCATGATCTGGGCCCTCAGGGGCATGGACCGCAGGCGCCTGGCCGAACCGCCGAAGACCAATAGTCGCGAGCCCGGCCGGGTACGGGCCGCGGTCAGGCATGTGATGCAGACCCCGGAACTGGCGATGCCGCTGATGCTGATGGCCGTGGTGGGAACCCTCGGTCTCAACTTCCAGGTGATCCTGCCTCTGCTCGCCCGCCTCACCTTCGAGGGCGGGGCCAGTTCGTATGCGGTCCTGGTGTCTTCGATGGGTGCCGGTTCGGTGATCGGGGCCCTCGTGACCGGCGCCCGCGGCAAGACCGGAATGGGTGTGATCGCCGCCTCCGCCCTGGCCTTTGGCGGCCTGGCGATGGCCGCGGCGCTGATGCCCAGCCTCGCATCCGAGATTCCGGTTCTCGCCCTGCTCGGAGCTTCGGCGGTGACCTTCGCCGCGGCGATCAATTCGACCATCCAGCTGGCCGTGGAGCCGGAAATGAGAGGCCGGGTCATGGCCCTGTATTCGGTCGTATTCCTGGGCTCAACCCCGATCGGCGGACCGCTGGTCGGCTTCATCTCGGAATCGGCCGATCCGCGGCTTGCCCTCGCCCTCGCGTCCGTTTCAGGACTGGTCGCTGCCGCGGGCGCCTGGTGGATAAGCGCCCGCAACCGGGTCGAACCGGAACTGGAGACGACCTGAGAGATGGCCGCTCCGGCCTCCCGGCTTCGCCACCGGTAGCCTGAGCCCAGCGTGATCCACAAGGCGCTCGGATACTGGATCGAGGAAGCAGGGCCGCAACCGGAGTTCCCGGTGATGACCGGCGGGCGCGAGTTCGACGTGATCGTTGTCGGGGGAGGCTTCACCGGCCTCTGGACCTCGTACCACCTGAAGTCGGGCGAGCCAGACCTGAGGGTCGGTCTGATCGAGTCCCATCGAATCGGTCACGGTCCCAGTGGCCGAAACGGCGGTTTCGTCGATGCGATGTGGGTCAGTTTCGCCAGTCTGGTCAAGCGCTACGGCAGCGAACCGGCCCTGAGGCAGGCCCGGGCGGCCGAGCAGTCGGTGCGGCAGGTCGGTGAATTCTGCGAAAAGCACGGGGTCGATGCCTGGTACCGGCATTCCGGTTATCTGAACGTCTCGACCGCCCCGGCCCAGGACGGCTCCTGGGACGACAATCTGCGGGCCATGAGGGAGGCCGGGATCCTCGACGGGCCGCGCGAGCTTTCCCCGCAGGAAGTCCAGGCGATCTGCGCTTCCCCCGCCTTCCGTTCAGGGGTTCACTACGGAGCAGCCGCCACGGTTCAGCCGGCCCGGCTCGCCTTCGGTATCCGGGAGGCCTGCCGGGAAA
Source organism: Solirubrobacterales bacterium (assembly GCA_020438395.1). Taxonomy (GTDB): domain Bacteria; phylum Actinomycetota; class Thermoleophilia; order Solirubrobacterales; family 70-9; genus 67-14. The sequence continues at coordinate 33,233 of JAGQUR010000031.1, forward strand.
TCGGGGTCGAGCTTTTCGAACACAGCCCGGTAGTCCGGGTCGAGGACGGACCGGGGGAGGTGACCGTGACCACGGTGTCGGGTCAGGCGAAGGCACCGAAGCTGGTGCTTTCCAACGGCCCCACCCTTGCCGGACAGGGTTCGCCGCTCCGCGGGGCAGTCACCCTGGCTTCCAGTCACATGGTCATCACCGAGCCGGTCCCGGAGGTGATCGAGGAACTCGGCTGGACCGGTGGGGAGGCGATCAGCGACTGCCGGGCCCTGCTCACCTATTTCCGGACCACGCCCGACGGAAGAATCGCCTTCGGCTGGGGCGGCGGGAGGATCGCCGCCGGCGCAAGGCGCTTCGGCCGGGCCGAGCTCGACGCCGACGTGATCGACGGCGTGATCACCGGGCTGAAGCGCTATTTCCCGATGCTTGAAGGCCGCGACCTGGAATACGCGTGGGGCGGCCCGATCGACGCTTCGCCGACCCACCTTCCCCATGTGATCAGCCTGCCTTCCGGCCGCACTTTTGCGGCCCTTGGCTACACGGGCAACGGCGTCGGACCGTCGCAGATGGTCGGCCGCACAATGGCTTCGCTGGTGCTGGAACGGGACGACGAGTACTGCGCGCTGCCCTTCATCGAACCGGTTGAAGCCCTGGCGAAGGTCCCGCCGGAGCCGTTCCGCTGGGCCGGGGGAGCGGTGATCCGGGAAGCGATCGGACGCAAGGAAGAAGCGGAACTCATCGGGCGCAGCGTCGACCCGGTCAGCGCCGCCATCGCCCGGATACCGCAGCTGATCGGCTTCCACATCGGCCGATAGAAGAATCCGCCAGCCGATCGGGCTAGTCGATCTCTTCCGGCTCGTCGTACCACTTCTTCCGTTCGCCTACCCGATCGCGAATCTTCCAGGAGCGTGACTTCGGAGCCTCGTCCATGGCGGCTTCTATGAGCTCAATCGACCTGGCGACCCCTGCCCGCTGTTCGTCGGCGAGTGGTGATTCCGGGAGTGAATCTCTCAGGCGGTCCAGGTTCAGCTCCAGTGTGTGCTGGAGTCCCCAGTCCTTTGCGGTCAGGGAAGCGATCCAGGCAACGTCAATGCCCTCATTCCCTTCCGCCAGGGGAAATGCGGTGAGAATCGCATAGGCATCACCCCGGTCCTTGGCGTTGAGCTCGATGATCTGCAGTTTGGTCATCAGGAGATCGGCCGGGTCCAGGGTGTCTCCCGGAAGGTCGAAACGCTTCTTCAGGGGGAGCTTGTGGCACATCTCGAAGTCGTCAATGAAGACGTCGATCTTCCGGTCCGATCCGGGGTCGGAGAACAGCATGCGCCGGCTGCCGTTGATCGCGTTGAACTGCGCTGCCGGTTCCCAGCCAAGATCGGCCAGCATGGATTCGAGCTCGGACGCATGACGCTTGATAGTGAAGAGGTCGATGTCCCCGTACTCGCGGGTGAGCGCCTCCGGGAAGTGATCGCCGAGCGCGTAGCGGATGGCGATTCCTCCCAGCAGCTTGACCCTCAACTCCCGGGCATGTGCCGCGTCAAGGACCCGCCGGGCCTCCAGCTTCAGATCCTCCAGAATCCCGTCGCCGTTCACCATGCGTCTCCGGTCATCCGTTTACGAATTGGTGTTTGACATCTTCGCCTCGCAGGGCCAGCAGACAACCCGAGATACGGCCGGTGTGGTAGTCGCTGCCGGGATTGATCGCCAGGGTGCGGCCGATCCTGGTCGCCCCGGCGCTCTCGTGGACGTGGCCGTGCAGACTGAGCAGCGGCTGGTACTCCTCGATCAGCTCCCGCACCGCCGTCGAGCCGACCGGGATCTGTTTTGGCTCGGATCCGGCCATCACAACCTGAAGGTTCTCATCCAGCTCCGGTGCCGTATCCAGCTGGGAATCGTATGGCGGAACGTGCAGGTTGAAAATGCAGCGTGAGATATCCGGGGACTGATCAGCAAGGGAGCTCACCCGACGGTAGATCTCGTCTTCGCCGAGTTCGCGTGGCGAGTCGAAGGGAGTCAAGTTGGAATAGCCGAGCGAGACCATCGTGTATCCCTCGAATTCGACTATCTCGCCATCGCATTCCTCGACGTCCGGAGAAGCGACGATTGCCTCGGCCACGCCGGGGGGATCATCGTTTCCGGGCATCACGAAACATCTGGCGCCGGTCCCTTCGAGCCGCTCTCCGGCAAGGGAAAGCCACTGCTGAAAGGTGTCGAGCATGACTTCAGCGAACCAGACTTCCCTTTCGTCAACTGACATCGCGGCGACCCGGTCGACTTCGCTGGAGGACATCCGGTGCGGGTACATCCCCTTTCCCCGCACCTGGCGTTCTACCTCGGCAACCTCCTCTTCACCGGTTATGAACTGCCTCTCTCCGAACAGTTCAATCTCGTATCCACCTTCCTTTTCGACCAGGGGGATGACCGCTTTTCCGGTCAGGTCACCCCCCATAACCAGTACCTGGGAGTCATACGAGCGGGCGGCGTTCAGGAACTTGCGCCAAAGCACCTCGGTGCCGTGGATGTCGGAGGCATAGAAGAGCCGGGTCGGTTTCTCCTTCGGCCCTTTCTCGCCCTTTCCGAACAGTCCCATCAGGCTCCTTTCAACGTTCGATCCGCCAGGTCACAATCTGCCCGCCGACTCATTCCGGCGGCAACTCGCGGTGTGCAAGCGACAGGTCGATTCCCTGGCTCTTGCGGACTGCCCGTGCGACGCCATAGATGATGAAAGCGACCACATACACCAGCAGCGCAAGCTTGAGCTTGCCCGGGTTGGCGCTCAGGCTGGCACCCGAACCGGGATCCCAGAGGATGATGCCGATTGCCGTTCCGAACCCCAGCAGGGCGAGGAACCCGACCAGGGAAATCAGCGGTATGCCGAGCACCTTGCGGTTGTACGGCGAGCCTTCGACCATGGCCGGCTGGCGGAACGGCAGCACGATGCCGGAGATGGATGTGATCAGCAGGGTGAGCGAGAGTCCGAGCAGCACCGAAACGGCGCTGAACCAGTCGGTGAAGGCATAGATTGCCGTGCTGCCGATGCTCAGCACAAGCATCACGCCGATTGCGATCAGCGGCGAACGCGAACGCGGGTCAACATAGGACAGCTTCTCGGGCATGATGCGGTCGAATGACCAGGCGAACATGCTGCGGGAGACCAGCAGCAGAGTCTGGGGGAGCCACAGCAGGAGGCCGAGAGCGAAGCCCAGGATGATGATCGTTCCGAGCACCGGGCTGTTCGAAGCGATCGCCATCAGTTCGGGGTAAGCCGGTGCTCCCGCGACGAAGCCGTATGAAGCCGGGTCCGCGTAGCCGAGCATCCCGTTGAAGTCGTAACCGGCGACGTTCAGGAAAGCGGGCAGCAGGAGCAGCAGGGCGGTTACGGCGATCAGGACCGCGCCGGGCATGGACTTCAGATGGGTGCCCCGGGTGACCCTGATCTCTCCGGCGAAGTAGTTGCTCGAATAGATGAAGCCGAAGATGAACCAGAAGATCGAAACGGACTTGACGGTCATCTCGAAATCAAAGCTGGAAGAGGCGTAGCCGGCGTCACTTGCGGACTTGGTCAGGGCCCCGACCGCGTCGTTCACGCCGAGGTTGGCGGCGTAATCGTTGAAGGCCGAGACAAAGCCGGATTCACTCTGAAAGAGACCGACGAGAATCGGCACCAGGAAGGCGCCGGCAAGGTAGATGAAGAACCCGACCGCCTGGACCTTGAAGAAGAGGCGGGTGCCGCCCCGGATGAACAGGGCCGCCGAAAGCAGAAGCGCGACCGTTCCCGTGATGAAGAGGCCCCACTCGGTCGAGAACCAGTCGCCGAAGCTCATCCAGCCGCTCGATCCGGTGAAACCGGCCATCATGCGGCCCCAGGCGCCCATCCCGTAGGCAGCGAAGTACGTGGTGTAAACGCCGATCACGATGGCCAGCCAGAAGCAGTAGCTGAAGTTTCCGGCGAATCCGATGCTGGGGTGAAGTGCCCGGCTGTTGAAGACGTAATCGCCACCGGTCCGCGGCATGATCTGCGTCAGCATCGCGTAGAGGAACGACCCGGGCAGACCCAGACCGGCCGCGATAAGGATCCCCACGTAGGGGTTCGCTCCCGGATAGAAGGCAAAGAAGAGCCAGTAGAACGCGAAGGTGAGCGCGACGCTCGACCAGAGCAGGTTGTAGAAGAGGGCGTCCCTGGTCTTTGCTTCCCGGACCAGGCCCGTTGCCTTGCGGGTGAAAAGGGCCGGTGACCCTTCGCTTTGGGTACTCATGAATCTCCTCCGTTCACTTGGTGTTGGACGATTACCTTCAGGTCGGCTCGGATCTGGTCGAGATAGGACGTATCCGGGTCCGGTTGCGACGGTGAAATGACGCATTCGAGGACGCCTTCGCCCCGGCCCAGTTCAGCCAGGACGGTTCCGGACGGGTTGATTACGCAGGACTCCCCGGTGAAGGTGTGGCCGGATTCCCTGCCCGTTCTGTTTACGTAGAGGTGGTGAAGCCGGTTGTCGAGGGCACGGGCCCTGGCCGCCAGTCGGTGATCGGCGGCGTACGGCTCCATGTTGGCCGAGATCGTCACCAGGATTTCCGCCCCGGCCGTGGCCATGAGCCGGGCCGGCTCGGGGAACTCGACGTCAAAACAGATCTCCGGACCTATTGCCCGTCCGGCAAGAGTGAAGACCCGAAGCTGGTCTCCGGCGACAAACGCCGAACGCTCCGCCGGGCCGAACAGGTGGGTCTTGCGATAGACCCCGGCAGGTATCCCGTCAGACTGAACACAGACGGCCGAGTTTGCGAAGCCACCGTCCTCGAGCAGTTCGGTGAAGCCGATGACGGCGGCGCAGCCGGATCGGCGGCAGGCCTCAAAGACCGTGGCCAGAGCGGGATCTTCCACCTCGATAGCGACCGATCCCGGATCGTCCGTGTTGTACCCGCCGACGAACAATTCGGGAAACAGCACGAGGTCAGCATCGGTCAGGGCTTCGATGACCGAGCAGGCGGCCTCGCAGTCTCGCTTCGCATGACCCACCGGGTCCGACTGGGCGAGAGCGACTCTCATCGCCTAGAGCGTCGCCCCGGCATGAAACGCCATCGCTTCCAGGGCAATGCGTCCGCCGATCAACGCGGTCGCCGGGGTGGAGTCCAGGCTTGGCGCAACCTCGACTACGTCGACTCCGAGGAGGCCGCCGGAAGAGACGCCGCGGACCAGTTCGATCCCCTCGCGGCTGGTCAGTCCTCCCGGGCTGGGGCAACAGGTTCCCGGGGCATGTGCCGCGTCAAGCGAGTCGATGTCGAAGGAGAGATATATGCCATCTCCGGCTCCCGCCACTTCGCGCGCCTTGTCGGCCGCCCAGCGGGTGCCCTTCTCCCAGATTTCCTCAAGCCAGATGACGGTTATTCCGTGGTCAAGGCAGTACTGGAGTTCCGTCTTCGGATTCATCCAGCCGGAGATTCCGACCAGGGCGATCTTCTGAGGGTCGAAACCGGCATCAACCGCTCGGGTGATCGGGCAACAGTGGTTGAGCAGCTCGCCGCCCACGTCGGGCGCCGTGTCGAGATGCATGTCGATCAGGACCAGTCCCGGATCATCGTGGGCGTCGACGATTGCGCGTGCGGCCGGAATGGTTATTGAGTGATCGCCACCGAGTGTGACTGGCAGTGCCCCTGAGGCAATGATCTCGCCCAGGTCGGATTGGGCCCGAGCGAAAGTCTTCTCGGCGTTGGCAAGCACGATGTCCGTGTCCCCGGCGTCGACCGGATTCAGCGCCTCGAGCAGGTCAAAGCCGAGCGTTGCGTTGAACGTAAGAAACTGGCAGGAGACATCCCTGATGCCCCGGGGCCCGTAGTTGGCCCCGGTCCGGCTGATGTTCGTTGCGTCGAACGGTATTCCGTAGATCGCGGCCTTGGCTCCGTGTTCCCTGAGCGCTTCGGCATCGGCTGGTACATGAGGAAGCCGGAGGAATGAATTGCTGAGACCGGCATGAAGCAGGCTGCTCCACATGGTCGGGTCTTTTTCACCGGCCACCAGGGCGTCGCGTTCACTCATAACTCCTCCTCCTTTTCGGTGCGCAAAGAAAAACGTTTTTGCGCTATCTGGGGAGGTTCTAACAAAAACGTTTTTTCATGTCAAGTGATTCGTTCTATGATTGGGCAGTGGAGGAAGCATCGCCGAGCAGAATCGGGATCCGGGACGTTGCTGCCGCGGCCGGCGTGTCGCCGACCACCGTGTCCCATGCCCTGAGCGGCAAGGGAAGGCTGCCGGACGAAACGAGGCAGAGGATCGCGTCGATTGCCGAGGAGCTCGGCTACCGGCCGAACGTCAACGCAAGGAACCTGGTTTCCGGCAAGACCGGACTGCTGGGCATCGTCGTTTCCGCCAGTCAGGAGACACCGTTTGGCCTTGGTGATTTCGACTACTTCATCCAGCTGCTCAGCGCCGCGACAGGAGCCGCGGTCGAGCGTGGACGGGCACTGGTGGTGGAGGGCGTTCGATCCGGCCCGGACGCTTTCGGCACCGTCGAAGTTGACGGAGCGATTGTGGTGGACCCGGTATCGGACGACCCCCTGATCGACGCTCTCGACCGGGCCAACGTTCCCGTAGTCACGACCGGCCGTCGAGATCGTCCGCCGGCAGGTGGACGTCCCGAGTGCTGGGTCGACAACGACCACGTCGAAGCCACCGAGGAGATACTGGCCCACCTGGAGTCGCACGGAGCGAAAAAAGTGGGCCTGATTTCGACTGCTCCGGTCACTTCATACACTCGGGATGCGATATCGGGCTACAAGGCCTGGTGTTCGCTGCACGGCCAGGAGCCGATGATCTCGACGGTTGAAGGTCCGATCAACGAAGGTGCCGGTTTCCGTGCGGCCGAAGAGCTTCTCGACCTGGCCGATCCGCCCGATGCCATTTACGCCACCCTCGACCAGCTGGCTCTCGGAGTCCTGGCGGCCGCCCGGGCGAGATCCCTGACTGTGCCGGACGATCTCATGGTTGCCGGATGCACCGACTCCCAGGCCAGCGCCTGGGCCGATCCCCCGCTCACGGCAGTCTTGCTCAATCCTGAAGAGATAGGCAGATCCGCAGTCTCGACTCTGATCGACCTGATTGAAGCGGGGGATTCTGTGCCCGATCCGGTCGTCGTTCCCACCGGCATCGTCGAGCGTGAATCCACGGCGCGTCTGACAGGCCCCGGAGGTGTGCAGGCAGCCGGTCAAGCCGGCAGCAGCCGCGACTCCGAATGAAAAAGGCCGGCCACCCGAAGGTGACCGGCCCGATTCACCTCGATCCCTTCCGGGATCGACTCTTGCCTGGTTATCCGGCGATGTAGCCGCTGGCCACGAGGTACTCGTGGGCCACATCGGCCGGCTGCTGCTTGTCGAGGTCGACCCGGGCGTCGAGCTCCTGCATCACCTTCTCGGTCAGGCCCTCCTGGACCAGTTCGATCGTCGAGGCGTAATCCGGTCCGGCCTGGTCGATCGTCTTCTGCTTGGTCAGGAAGATGACGTTGCCGGCGGGCAGCACGCCCTTGTCGTCCTCGAGGACCGTGTACTTGTCGTCACCGGTGCCGAGCTGGGCGTCGGTGGTGAACACGATCGAGAGGTCGGCCTGGCCCTTGTCGAGCACGGTGTAGCGGAGGCCGATGTCAACCGGGGTGAAGGACTTGAAGTCCAGCCCGTAGTACTTCTCCAGGCCGAGCAGGCAGTCGATCCGCTGGCGGCACTCGGGCGAGCCGTAGAGCTTCAGGTCCTGGCTCTTGCCCTGCAGGTCGGAGATCGTCGAGACCCCCAGCTCCTCCGCCTTGGAGGTCAGCATTCCGACCGCGTTGGCGCTGGCAAACGGCGTCGGCGGCAGGGCGACGATGCCGTCCTTGGCCAGGTCCTTCTTCGCCATCTCGTAGGCGCCGTTCACGTCACCGGGCACGTCCTCCGGAGCGGTGTCATAGAACGAGGTCAGGGCGGTGGAGATGTATTCCGGGTAGCCGGAGATCTCACCCTTCTTCAGGGCTGCGAGGGCAACCGTCTCGGAACCGAGGTTCAGGTCGGTCTTCACGTTGTAGCCGGCCGCTTCCAGGGCCTGTGCGTAGATCTCGCCGAGAACGATCTGCTCGGTGAAGTTCTTCGATCCGATGGTCAGGGTCGGGGTGTCGCCGTTGGCGGAATTGGATTCGATCTGGCCGGACGCGCTCGAGCCGCTGTCGCCGGAGTCGTCATCGTCGGAACCGCAGGCGACCAGGCCGAGGGCCAGCGCCATCAGGGCGACCATCAGCAGGTAGCGCAATTTCTTGACAGGCATCTGTCGTTTCTCTCCTTGACTGGGGATTGACTGGTGGGTCTCTCTTGGAAACCGTATCCGCCCGGGCGGGCGTTCAAGCAGAAATCGCTTCAGGAGCGGTTCAGCTTCAGTCCCTTGGAGGTCATCGCCCACTGGATCGTGGCCAGGGTTCCTTCCAGGGCCAGAGCCATCAGCGCAACGAGGATTGCCCCGGCGAGGACTCCTGCGTCCCCGTAGACGTTGCGGGCGATGATGAAGTCGCCCAGGGTCAGGATGCCGGCCAGCGGGGCGATGGTCGCCGTGGCGACGATGTTGATCGCCGCGGTCCTGACCCCGCCCATGATGGTCGGCACCGCCAGGGGCAGCTCGACCTTGCGGACGATTCCGGTTTCGGACATGCCCATGCCACGGGCGGCCTCGACCGAGGCACGGTCCACCTGGCTGATCCCGACATAGGTGTTGGTGAGGATCGGCGGGATACCCAGGATCGCGAGGGCGACCACCAGGTTGACCAGCCCGACCCCGATCGCCGCCGCCATCAGGGCGATCAGGGCGAGCTCGGGGATGGCCCGGCCCGCGTTACCGGCGGAAACGGCCAGGAACTCACCCTGCTGGCGGTGACCGAGCCAGAGTCCGACCGGCATCGCCAGGAGGATCGCTACCGCCAGGGCCAGCAGGGTGACCTCGATCTGCTTGGTCGCCAGCTCGATCACCTGGCTGGTGCCCCCGACCGTGACCCCGCCGGTTTCGGCTTCCCGGCCGGAGAAGACGAAATTGAAGGCGTCCCCGAAAAGGCTCAGAAATGCGGCGGGAAGGGGCGGGGGCGGCAGGGCCATCAGGAGATCGCCTGCTTCCGCTTCCAGGGGGCGAGCAGCTTGCCGACCAGAAGGAGGACTCCGTCGAAGACGATGGCCATGATCACCGCGATCGATCCGGCCACGATGATCCCGGTCTTGAAGGTGATGTTGGAACCGGTGACGATCTCGGTGCCGAGTCCGCCGCCGTTGGCGAAGACGGCTAGCGTCGCGAGGGCGACGGTGCTGACCGTGGCAATTCTCAGCCCGGCGATGATCTCGGGCATCGCCAGGGGTATTTCGACCTGCCAGAGGATCTGTGACCGGGTCAGGCCTATGCCCCGGGCTGCCTCGGTCACGTTGGGGGGAACGTTTCTCAGGCCGGTGGTGATGTTGCGAAAGATGATCTGGAGGTTGAAGGCGGTCAGGGCGATGATCGCGGTGAGGCTGCCGCGGCCGGTGATCGGCAGCAGCAGGAAGAAGAACGAGATCGACGGGATCGTGTAGAGGATTCCGGTGCCGGCCAGGAACGGCGTCTGGAGAAAACGGTGCCGGTGGGCGAGGATGGCCAGGCCGAAGGCGATCAGGAACCCGCCGGCGACCGCGCTCCCGACCAGGACCAGGTGCTGCAGGGTCGGGTCGACGTAGCGGTCGTAGTTGTCGACGACCCATCCGGGGCAGAAGAGCTTGTTGTCCTGGATGCAGTTGCCGCTGGAGCGGTCGGTGAAAAAGCTCTGGTCGACCGCTGCGAGCTGCTCAATCATGGGGCCGCTCGGCTGCAGAGAGTTCGGATTCGGAGGCTTCGTCCGAGGCGAGGAAGTCGGAGACGATCTCGACCGAGAGAACCCCGGTCAACCTTCCCCTGGCATCGACCACCGGGGCGTAGAGGGATCCGCTCTGGAGCAGGGTTGCGAGGCCGTCCCGGAGGACGCTGTCGGCGTCGATCAGGGGGTCGGCGGACGAGTCCGGCGTCGCCGGCACCTGCTCGCCGGCCAGGTCGCGCTCGGAGAGCCACCCCTGCGGCCGGTTCTCGCCGTCGACCAGCAGCGCATACGGCACCTCGGCTGCGGCGACTGCCGTTCGCACCGGCTCGGACGGATCCCCGGCCTGGGCGAGTGGAGCGGTCCAGAGGTCGACGTCCCGGACCCTCATCAGGGCCAGCCGCTTCAGGGCCCGGTCGGCACCGACGAAGTCCTCGACGAAATCGTCGGCCGGTTCCATCAGAAGTTCGGTCGGGGTCGCGTACTGGGCCAGGTGGCCGCCCTTCTTCAGCACCACCACCCGGTCGCCCATCTTGATCGCCTCATCGACGTCATGGGTGACGAAGAGGACGGTCTTCCGCAGTTCGGCCTGAAGCCTGAGGAATTCGTTCTGCAGGCGCGACCGGTTGATCGGATCGATCGCCCCGAAAGGCTCGTCCATCAGCATCACCGGAGGGTCAACGGCGAGCGCCCGTGCCACTCCGACCCGCTGCTGCTGGCCGCCGGAGAGCTGGGCCGGGTAGCGGTCCCCGTATTCCGGGTCGAGTCCGATCAGTTCCATCAGCTCGGCCGAACGGGCGGCGATTCTCTCCTTGTCCCAGCCGAGCAGGGCCGGGACGGTGCCGATGTTCTGGCTGATCGTGCGGTGGGGGAAGAGGCCTATCTGCTGGATCACGTAACCGATCTCGCGGCGCAGCCGGGCCGGGTCACCTTCCTTCACCGAGCGGCCGCCGATCAGGATGTCCCCGGAGGTCATCTCGACCGTGCGGTTGACCATCCGCAGCGCAGTGGTCTTGCCGCAACCCGAGGGACCGACCAGCACGCAGATCTCGCCGGCGGGAACTTCGAAGGAGAGGTCTTCGACAGCGACCGAGTCTGCGCCGGGGTAGCGCTTGGTCACGGATTCGAAGCGGACGGGAGATGCGGAAACGCTCTCGGCGGTCACTCAACTGATCCTATGCGGGGCACCTGCGGCAAAAGCGGTTGCAGGGGAACAAGCGTGGAGGCACTTTGTGTGCATGTCCTTACACTGCCCCGGAGTGCACTCCCTCAATCCCCTCAGTCCCGGTCCCTCTGGGGTCCGTAGAAACAAGGCCCGTGCCGCATTGCTGCTGGCTTTCGCGGCGCTTGCCATCGCCCTGATCCTGATCGTTGACGGTCGGCCGGCGGCTGCCTCGACCGAGGAGAAGCTGAGCAATACGCAGAACAAGATTGCGGCCCAGAACGAGAAGAAGGGCGTTCTGACCGACGAGATCGCCGGCCTCAGCGCCAAGATCGACGACTACGAAACTCAGGTTGCAGCGCTCCGCGCCCAGGAGCAGGATGCCGAGCTTCGCCTCGCGGCCAAGCAGGACGAGCTCGACCAGGCCCAGGCCCAGGTAGACGAGGCCTACCGGCAGCTCAAGGTTCTCGCCGCCCGCCTCAAGCGTTCGCTGATGGTGCTGCGCGAGCGTCTGGTCGCGATCTACAAGGCCGGCGACTCCGGTGTCTCCGACCTGATCCTCACTACCAAGAGCTACAGCGACCTGATCGAAAGCTCGAGTTACGTCGAGCAGATCCAGAATCGCAACGAGTCGATCGTCGGGCGGGTCCGTGACCTGCGCGACCAGCAGGAAGCGGTCGTGGTGCGGCTGAAGAAGGCCAAGGACACGATCGAGGCCGCCCGCGACCAGATCGCCGCCGAAGAACAGAACCTCGCGACCGCCCGTCAGGCGGTCCAGAGCCAGCAGGCGAAACTCCGGCAGGTCAAGGCTGACCGTCAGTCCAAGGTGGACAGCATCGACAACAAGGTTGACCACCTCGAGAACATCGAGGCCGACCTCCAGCAGAAGATCGCCGAGCAGATCGCGGCCGCATCCGGGGTGAGCGTCCTGCCCGCCGGCCCGATGAGCTCACCCTCCGCCGCGGGGCTGATCTGGCCGGTCAGCGGCACCCTGAGTTCGACCTTCGGCGCACGCAGCTCGCCCGGAGGTATCGGCTCGACCTACCACGAGGGAATCGACATCGCGGTCCCCGAAGGCACCCCGATCCGGGCCGCGGCCAGCGGCACGGTGATCATGGCCTCCTACAACGGCG
>JAGQUR010000032.1 GCA_020438395.1 Solirubrobacterales bacterium
GAGGGGGCCGGTCTTTTCATTGCATGCGCCACCCCTGGGGAAGCGAGGCCACGGCAGGCGGGTCGGATTTCCTGCGCCAGCACGGAAAATCCGACCCACCCGGACGGTGCAACGAAAACGGGGCCCCGCAGGGCCCCGTCCTCGTTGACTCTTGCTGCTCTGCTTACAGGCCGGTAACTCCGTCCCAGCCGTTGGCGTAGCAGTAGGCGTCGCTTGGCGACGGTGACGTCGTCTCGCAGCTGTCAATCGTTCCGTCCTCATAGAACGACTTGATGTGGAGATTGGCGTCGAGGGCCTTGCGCGGGAATCCGTGCGGATCCTCGCCGAAGCCCCATTCCGGCCGCGGCGGCACGTTCTCGAGCGGCGGCACTGCCGTGCCGGGGTCGAGGGTGCCGTTGAAGCCGGTCGGGCCACCGTCGTAGTAGACCATGAAGCTCTCGTCCGGACCGGCCGGGAAGCTGGTCGTCGGAGGCAGGGCCTCGTAGTCCAGATCCCAGGTCCGCTCGGGCCTCAGGGTCGGAGCGTACCGCTGGGCACCGATCGTCCGGGCCTCGACTTCGGCAGCGAAGTTGGTGACCTGATGGTCGCCAAGCGCCAGCTGAAGCAGAACCTCGTGCGGGTTGGTGTTCTCGAGCGGATTGTCGGTCATGTTGTGGGCGTAGCCGTTACCTTCGCCGCGGTCCCACAGCAGCTGCATCAGAGACAGCAGCAGCGGACGCGAGGAAAGGTCCGGGTAGTTGGCGTAGAGGCCGTAACCCGGGGCCTGGAAGTACTCGTCCGAGTCCACCGAACGGCGGAGCAGGGTCGAGTAGTTGATGCCCGGAACCCCGAGCACGCCCTTGTCGACGTCGGGCGAGAGCGCGGTCAGCGCGCCACCCATGATGCCGCCCTGGCTGATCCCGTAGTAGAAGCCACGGGTGTCAGCGCCGGCGCTCGTGTCGATTGCGGAGCCGGGGGTGATCGGCGTGGCACCGTTGTAGTCCATCTGGAACGCGGGCTGAATGGCGAACCCGTTCGGGTGGACCAGCGCACGCTGCAGGTACAGGAAGTTCACGAAGCCCTGCTGCATGCGGTCAACCGCCTTGTTGAAGTTGCTCATGTTCATGAGCGACTGGATTACAACGCCCGCGTCCAGGGTCGAGAATCCGTCCCAGTTGGCGGCGCACCAGACCGTGTTGGTCCGGTTACCGGCTTCCACCGTGGCGTTGATCTGGTTCAGCGAACCGAGCAGACCGTGGCCGTAAGTGCCGGTGTTGCCGGGGATAACGGTGCCCGTGTCGACGATCGACGACGGGATCATGCATCGGAACGGAACGTCCATCGTGTAGCCGGTGTTCCAGGTCAGGTCACCGTTGGAGTCGAAGCTGAACTTCGCACCCGGCGGGCAGCCGTCGGTGTCCAGGTAGCAGGGGACGTCCTTGATGTAGCCGACGACCGTACGCTGGATGTCGGTTCCGGGCACCGGTGAGGTGGCCGGGTTCGACGAGTTGTACTCGGGGATACCCGGGTAGTTGTTGCCACAACTCGGAGCTGCAGTGTTGCTCTTGTCGCAGTAGGCAAGAACCTCGATGTCAGGGCTGTTGCCCTGGATCTTGCGGTCCGAGAGGTCGGTGTCACCGAGACGGGCGAATGCGTCGTCACGGATCTCCGTGGCACGGCCGGTCGTGCTCTTTTCCGAGGCGACGGTGAAGTCCCAGGCCATGTACAGGCTGGAACGGTCAACACCGGCCTTGTTCACGAGGTCGTCGATGACGCCGTCCATGTGGGCACGACGGTTCTCGACCACGTCCTGCTTGGTCGGCAGGTTGTCGCGGTAGACCCGGAAGCCGAGCGGCGACTCGATCGAGTTGTTGCTCGCGTCCTTGAGGTTGCGGAAGGCAACGATGTACCGGTGGCCGAACTCGAAGTTCTTGGCCGGCCGGATGATCAGGTTGACCGGCTGGGTGTTCGACGGGTTCAGGTTGATGCCACCGTCGCCGGACCCGGACGGGATGACCGAGGTCGGGTTCGAGTCGAGCTCTGCCCAGATCGGCTGACGCTCGCCGGTGGCGGCGTCGATCACGATCACAGCCTGATTGGCGTCCTTGTACTTGCTGATGTCGTCCAGCGGAACGAGCCCGGAGTTGTTGAACGCGGCAGGAGTGTCGAGTCCCGGAATCTTGATCAGGATCTCGTTGCCAGGGCTGAAGCCGTCGGCCCGGTTGACGTCGGTGACGTCGAAGTGGACCGGGTTCGCATTGCCCGTGTTCATCGGGGTCGAATCCGCACCGAGGTTCAGGCGCTTGCCGGTCGGCGTCGACGAGTCTTCCTTGGTGTAGTAGTCGTTCGGCCAGGGCTGGAGGCACTGGGTCGCATCAAGGAAGTCGCAGTTCGCGGGATCGTCACCAAGGTCTACGGACACGTAATCGATGCAGTCATCGTTACCCGCCCACTTGGCAAGCTGCTTCTTCTTCGAGAACTTGACCGTCTTGTTCTTGGTCTTCTTGCCCTTCTTGACCTTGCGCTTGTAGTTGCCGTTGACCTTGACGGTCTTGGCCCCACAGGTGCCGAGCACGGACTTGCCCTTGCTGGTCAGGGCGAGGGAGATCTTCTTGACGCCCTTCTTCTTGAACTTGACCTTCTTTGACTTGAAGGTGCCGTTCTTGCCGGCGCCGATGGCCGAAAGATTGACGGTGGCCTTGCCGGTCGACTTCACCTTCACCACGAGCTTCTTCTGGTTCAGAAGCTGCTGCTGGTTGGCGGTCGGGATACCGGCGACGGTTACCTTCACCGGCTTGGCCTTCTTCTTCTTACCTGCCTCGGCCTGGCTGCTGGCAAACGATGCCATCAGCGCGAAGGCCATGATCAGGGCGAAAGCAATCGCCGCATAACGGCGCGCGTTCGTGATTCCCACTTGGTGATCCATGTCTCCGTGCTACTCCCTCTGTTGGGCGCCGGTCGGAAAGTCCGGCTCAGTTTTTCGGACCGGTCCAGACGAGACCGATCGTGTGACTTGTGTCACAGATACTAGACCGGATTATGGCTGGAAGTTGCGCCGAATGGACACAGTGTTTTTGAACGGTTGCGTACCGAAATCGAACGGCTGCGTACCTCAATGACCCTTGCGCGGGGCCGGGCGACGGCTCCTCAGCGCGACAGGTCGACCCCGGGGTCGAGCGATTCGGCGAAGGCGACCATCAACTCCACCGTGGCCTCCACGTCGGCCAGGTCGACCATCTCGACCGGGGAATGCATGTAGCGGAGCGGGATCGATACGAGTCCGGTCGGGATGCCGGTCCGTGAGATCTGCAGGGAGTCAGCGTCTGTATGGGTCGAGTTGCCGCTGGCCCCGACCGAGTAGTCGATGCCGGCCTTTTCGGCCGTTTCGCGGAGCAGCTCATAGACCCTGGGCGAAAGTGTGGACCCGCGGCCGATCACCGGACCAGACCCGAAGGGGTGGCTCCCGACTTCCTTCTCGTCGATCCCGGGGGCGTCGGTTGCGTGGGTGACGTCGATCGCCACTGCCAGGTCGGGCCGGACGGTGAAGGCCGCGGTCCGGGATCCGAACAGCCCGATCTCCTCCTGGACGGCGGCGACGCCGGCGAACCGTACCTTCGCCGTCGAGTTCTCATGGATGCGGCGGGCAGCCTCCAGGGCCACATAGGAACCGAGCCGGTTGTCCATCGAGCGCGAAACCAGACGGCCGCCGGCAATCGGCAGCGGCTCGCAATCGATCACCACCGGATCGCCCACGCTGACCATCTTCGCCGCGTCCTCGCGGTCCTCGGCTCCGATGTCGATGTGCATCTCCTTGAGCTGCACCACCTTCTTGCGCTGTTCCGGCTCGAGCAGGTGGATCGGCTTGCGTCCGGCAACTCCCGGCACCGGCCCCTCGTTCCCCGTGACCGTCACCCGCTGGCCAACGAGGATCTGCGGGTCCCAGCCACCGATCGGCGCAAAGTAGAGGAAGCCCTTCTCGTCGATGTGGGTGATGACCAGGCCGATCTCGTCGATGTGCCCGACCACGGCCAGGAGGGGAGCTCCGTCATCGTCGTCAGCCGACGGGATGGTCGCCACGCTGGAGCCCAGCCCGTCTGTGGTGATCTCGGCGAAACCGGCCGCCTTTCGCCAGACATCGGCGGCGGGTGCCTCGTATCCGGAGGGGCCGGGGGTGCGAAGAAGTTCGTCGAGAAGCGCGGGAGTCGTCATGGAGTTGATTATGCCGTTCGGCAAGTCCCGATCGGCGGAGCTCCGTCTAAAATGTCCTCCGTGATTTCAACCAGCGAGTTCCGCAACGGGTCCCATATCGAGGTCGAAGGCAAGATCATGCGAATCATCGAGTTCCAGCATGTGAAGCCGGGCAAGGGCGGCGCCTTCGTCCGCACCAAGCTCCGCCGGATCGAGGACGGCGGGGTGATCGACAAGACCTTCCGCGCCGGCGAGAAGTTCCGCCCGGTCCGCACCGAGTCCAAGAAGATGCAGTACCTCTACGAGTCCGGCGACGCAGTCGTCTTCATGGACAACCAGAACTACGACCAGATCGAGATCCCTTCCGACATCGCCGAGAATGCCCTGCGCTGGATCCAGCCCAACGACGAGGTCGATGTCCTCTTCGTCGATGAGAACCCATCCGACGTGATGGTGTCGAGCTCGATCGAGGCCAAGGTTGTGAAGACCGAGCCCGGTCTCAAGGGCGACACCGCTTCCGGCGGCGGCACCAAGCCGGCCACCCTTGAATCCGGGGTCGAAGTCCAGGTGCCGCTCTTCATCAACGAAGGCGAAGTCATCAAGGTCAACACGGAGACCGCCGAATACATGTCCCGGGCCTGAGGATTGGAGATCTTCCAGCGCGACTTCTCTCTCGAGCCCAGATCCAGGGGATTCCACCTGGTCACCCGGGAAGTCGAGAGCGCAATTCCCGAATTGGCGGATCTCGAAATCGGTCTCGTCCACCTGCTGATCCGTCACACCTCTGCCTCGCTGACCCTGAACGAAAACGCCTCGCCCGACGTCAGGACCGACTTCCGCAGCTGGTTCGACGCCGCGGTGCCGGAGGATCCGGACGGCTTCCGGTGGACTCACACCCTCGAGGGGGCCGATGACATGCCCGCCCACCTGAAGGGTTCGCTCACCGGTTTCGACCTGACCCTGCCGGTCCGGTCCGGCCGGTTTCACCTCGGTACCTGGCAGGGGATCTACCTCTGCGAGCACCGCGACCGGGGCGGTTCCAGGTCCCTGACAGCAACCGGCTGGGGTCAGGCCAGTCGAACCAATATTCTTGACTGATGCGTCGCTCCAATCAGCGTCGGGATGCGGTTTTCGCCTGCTACCAGCAGGAGGTGACCGACCGGCCCCTGTCCGTCCTCCTCGCCGAGGCGAAGCCTTTCACCGTGGAGCTGGCCGAAGGGGTGGAGGCGCACCGCGACGAACTCGACGAGGTCATTTCCGAGTACGCGCAGGGCTGGGACCTCAAGAGGATCGCTCCGCTCGAGAAGAACATCATGCGGGTAGCCCTCTACGAGATGAACTTCCGGGATGACGTGCCCTACGAGGTGGCGATCGACGAAGCGGTCGAGACCGCCAAGAAATTCTGCGGTGCCGAGGCCCCTGGCTTCGTCAACGGGATCCTCGGGGCGGCCGCCCGCGAGATGAAGTCGGACGCGGAAGAGACAAACGGGGAGGCCGCGTGAGCAGGCTCGAGGACATCCGGGACCGGCTCGACGAGATCACGGCCGCCCTTCGTGACGAAAACGTCTCCGACACCGACGCGGCCGAACTGGCCGGTGAAGCGGCCAGACTGACCGCGGAAGCTGCAAGCGAAGCGGCCACGGCCGTCGAGCGTGCCGACCGGCAGGGCTGAGCCGATGAGAGTCATCCAGCGGGACGGCGGCGAGCCTTGAGCTACCCCGAAGACCTTCGCGAAATGGTGGATCGCCACCTGGAGACGGTCAGCTTCAGCCACGGAGCCGGGCCGGACGGGGCCGACACGACCGGGCTCGACGAAGCGATGCGCTATTCGCTGCTGGCCGGCGGCAAGCGGATCCGCCCGGTGCTCTGCCTGGCGACGGCACGATCGATCGGTGAGCCGCTGGAGGACTTTCTCGGAGCGGCGGCGGCGCTCGAGATGATTCACACCTATTCGCTGGTGCACGACGACCTGCCCGCGATGGACGACGACGATCTCAGACGAGGCAAGCCGACCTCTCACGTCAAGTACGGCGAGGCGGTGGCGATCCTTGCCGGCGACGGACTGTTCGCGGAGGCGATGGGCGCGCTCGCCACGGCCCCGGCCCCGGCCGGCCGGGTGCTGGAGGCGGTCAGCCTCCTCAGCGCCGCCACCGGGGTCGAGGGAATGGTCGGCGGCCAGTACATAGACGTATCGGCCCAGACCCTGGACGCCGATGGTCTGAGGCACCTTCATTCACTGAAGACCGGCAGGCTGATCCGGGCCAGCGTGGAAGTTGCCCTCGCACTGGGGGGTCTCGACGAAGCCGGTCGCGAGCCGTACCGGAGATTTGCCTCGCTGATCGGCCTGCTTTTCCAGATCGTCGACGACATCCTCGACGTCACCGGAAGCGACGAGGAGCTTGGCAAGCCCCGGGGCAGCGACGAGCGCCACGGGAAGGTCACATATGTCAGCCTGTATGGATTGGAACGGGCCCGAGCGCTGGGCGCCGAAACCCACCAGCAGGCTCTCGCCGCCCTGGCCGGTGCCGACGGCGAAACCGACGACCTCAGGCGGATCGCCGACTACATTTACTCGAGAGAACAGTGACCGAAGCCAACGACGACATGACTCCGCTGCTCCCCGGTATCGACTCACCCTCGGATCTCAAGGGCCTGAGCGACGAGCAGCTCCAGCAGGTGGCTGACGAAACCCGCGCCTACATCATCGATGTGATCGGTGAGATCGGCGGCCACTTCGGGGCGAACCTGGGTACCTGCGAGATCGCGGTCGCACTCCACAGCCTGCTCGAATCCCCTCGCGACAAGGTTCTCTGGGACGTCGGGCATCAGGCCTATCCGCACAAGGTCCTGACCGGCCGGCGGGAAGAACTGCCGACCATCCGAAAGTACAAGGGGCTCGCCCCGTTCTGTTCGATTCCCGAGTCGGAGCACGACATCATGGGTGCCGGCCACGCCTCGACCTCGATTTCCTACGCCCTCGGCCTGAAGGAGGCGATGCGGAACGGGATCGGCGAGGACGGCAAGGTGGTCGCGGTGATCGGCGATGGCGCCCTGACCGGTGGAGTTGCCTATGAGGCGATGCATGCGGCGGGCGGGCTCCAGACGCCGATGGTGATCCTGCTCAACGACAACGGCATGTCGATCTCGCCGAATGTCGGTGCTCTCTCCAGCTACTTCCAGCGGGCCCGCCTGAAGCCCGGCCTTTTCCACGCCCGGGAAGAGGTCGAGGACCGGCTGACCAGGCTTCCGCTCGGGCTCGGCAAGCGGATCGAGAGGCTGGGGCCGGAGCTCAAGTCCGCGATCAAGGCCTACTGGGCTCCGGGACTGCTCTTCGAGGAGCTCGACCTGGCATACATGGGCGTGATCGACGGTCACGACGTCGGTGCCATGCGCCGGGCCCTGACCGAGGCCTTCGCGGCCGACCGCCCCGTGGTGGTTCACGTACACACCGTTAAGGGGCGGGGATTCGCCCCGGCCGAAGAGGGCGGGCTGGCCGGCATGGAGAAATGGCATGCGGCCAAGCCCGGCTCGATCGTCGACGGTGCCCCGGCCGAAAGCAAGCCGAAGCTGGTTCCGGTCCAGGAATCCGACGCTCCGGCGTCGATCGCCCCGGAGATCCTCGAGAAGCCGGACCCGAAGTCGGCGCCGCCTCAGTACACCCAGGTCTTCGCCGACGCCCTGGTCTCCGAAGCCGCAAGCGATCCCCGGGTGATCGGAATAACCGCCGCGATGGCCGGTGGCGCCGGGCTACAGAAACTCGCCGACGAACGCCCCGACCAGTACTACGACGTCGGTATCGCCGAGCAGAACGCGGTCCTGATGGCCAGCGGGATTGCCCTTCAGGGCGGCAAGCCGGTCTGCGGGATCTACTCGACCTTCCTGCAGCGCGCCTACGACCAGATCGTCCACGACGTCTGCCTCCAGGACCTCGACGTGACCTTTGCGATGGACCGGGCCGGCCTGGTTGGTGACGACGGCCCGACCCATCACGGAGCCTTCGACATCGCCTACTTCCGCTCGTTGCCGAACGTGGTCGCGATGGCCCCCAGGGACGAGGCCATGCTGGTCCACATGCTGCGGACAGCGGTCGAGCACGAGGGGCCTGCGGCACTGAGATATCCGCGCGGTGCCGCCGTTGGTGTCGAGATACCGGGCCGGCCGGAACTGATCCCGGTCGGAACCGGCGAGACGCTCCAGAACGGCGAGACGGTCGCCCTGCTCGGTTACGGCTCGGGGGTTGGCGTGGCGCTGGCGGCGGCCGAGTTGCTCGAGGCAGACGCCGGAGTGAAGCCGACCGTGGCTGACGCCCGGTTCGTCAAGCCCCTCGACACCGAACTGGTCGAGCGGCTGGCGGTCAGTCACGATCTGATCGTGACCATCGAAGAGGGCGTGCTCCAGGGCGGATTCGGCTCCGCCGTGATCGAACACCTTGAGGACAACTTCGCGAACCCGGGCGAAAGGGCCCGGGTGATCCGGATCGGCCTGCCCGACCGGTTCGTCACCCACGGCAAGCCCGAGCTGCTGCATCAGGAAGTGGGCTACACGCCGGAAGCGGTGGCGGAGAAAGTCCAGGCTGCCGTCGAGGCGGGCCTGGCGCCGCGTCACTGAGTCCGGTCAGACGTGGTGTGAGACGACCCGGAGCACCTCGGCTCCGTACTTCTCCATGAAGGCCGGGCCGACCCCGGAGATACCCATCAGCGAATAGTCGTCAAGCGGCTTGACCGTGGCGATCGCGGTGAGGGTCCGGTTCGAGGCCACGTGAAAGGCGGGCCGGTCACCTGCGGCCTCGAGACGCCAGCGACGGAGGTCTTCGTAAAGCGCCTCGTCCTGCGGGGCCAGTTCAGGTGGCGGCTGCGAAGTCTTGCGGGAACCGGACCTGGGCCGGCCGATTTCGATCGAGTCGGGATCCGGAAGCCAGTTGATCGGATCGCAGATGTCGCAGCAGCGCCCGGTTGGAGCTCCCCGGCCGGTGTCGCCGAAATGGTCGAGCAACTGCCGCCGGCGGCAGGTGGTCGAAAAGCTGAATGCCGCGACCGCCCGGTAGGCGACCCAGCCGCGGTCCTCGGCGACCCGGCAGGCGGCGCGCACCGGACCGTGGCCGGTCTCGGGTCCCGGCGTGACGAGCAGCTGCCCCCCGGGAGCCGGTTCGACCAGCAGCGCTCCGGAACGCTCGCCGACTGCGAGCCGGGTCCGTTCACCGTCCGAACGGGGGGCCTCGATCGTGACCGAGCCCGGATTGCCGTCAACGTCGTGGCCGGCGGCCCGGCGGATGTCATCGACATACGAAAGGACGTCGGATGGGTCGATCCGGCGCATTTCGTTGAAGCGGACGAGCCTTCCCAGGTCTGCGCGCATCGCCAGCAGCACCGCCCGTGCGGGCTTGCCGTCCCGTCCGGCCCTTCCCGCTTCCTGGTAGTAGGCCTCGACACTCGAGGGAATCGCCCAGTGCCAGACCGACCGCACATTCGCCTTGTCTATTCCCATTCCGAAGGCGTTGGTTGCGACGACCACCTCGGCGTCACCTTCCATGAACCGGTGCTGGGCGGAGGCGCGCTCATCCGGCGCCATCCCGGCGTGGTAGGCGACCGCGGAAATGCCTTCGGACCGGAGATCCTCCGCCACCTCCTCGGTGCTCTTCCGTGTGCCGCAGTAGACGATCGCCGGACGGTTCTCCGGGTCGGTGAGGCCGATCCGGAGCAGTGCCTGCTTGCGAGCCTTGGATCCCTTGCCCTCGAGCGGGATCGTGTCGAAGCTGAGGTTCGGGCGATCGAACCCGGAATGGATCTCGACCGGATCGGTCATTCC
Source organism: Solirubrobacterales bacterium (assembly GCA_020438395.1). Lineage (GTDB taxonomy): Bacteria > Actinomycetota > Thermoleophilia > Solirubrobacterales > 70-9 > 67-14. The sequence continues at coordinate 9,973 of JAGQUR010000032.1, forward strand.
CATTCGTTCGGCGATCTCCGCCACCACCTGGGGAGTGGCGGTGGCCGTACAGGCCATTACCGGCGGCCGGCCGAGGCGCTCGGCGACCCGGGGGAGCCGCAGGTAGTCGGGCCGGAAGTCGTGTCCCCACTCGGAAAGGCAGTGGGCCTCGTCGATCGCCAGCAGATCGATCTCCCGCGAGCCGATCAGGTCGAGAAAGGCAGCGGAACCGAACCGTTCCGGGGAGCAGTAGGCGATCCGGGCGGACCCGTCCTGGACCGACTGCCAGGAGGCAATCGCCTCCTCCTCCGGAAGCCCCGAGGCGAACATCACGGCCGGATGGCCCTCGGAGCGAAGTCGCTTGATCTGGTCGGCCATCAGGGCGATCAGCGGGCTCACGACCAAAGTCAGGGATGAAGAGGCCAGCCCCGGCAGCTGGTAGCAGAGGCTCTTGCCGCCGCCGGTCGGCATCACGATCAGGCTGTCGCGGCCCTCGAGCGCCGCCGAAACTGCGTCTCGCTGGCCGGGGCGAAACTCGTCGTACCCCATGTGGGCCAGCAGACGGTCTGGATTGGCCTCGCCCTCGAAGATCCGGGTCTGGACCGGTTCGGTCAGTTCGATACCTTCGAGCCCCTGCAGGGCAAGTGCGGCCTCCTCCTGCTCGTCCGCGATCAGGACGGTCTGGCCGGCCGCCTCGGCCGGAGTAAGGGGGCGGGGCGGGTCCTCGCCAGGCCGCTCTCCGGGACGGTTTTTGACCAGGGCGGCGATCCGGCCGGTCAGGGTCCGCGATTCGGCCTGATCGTCCGGGTCGAGCTTTCGCCAGACCTCCCGGAGCTGCTCCAGACGGTCATCGAGCCCGCTGTTCCGGACCCCGGAATCCGCCTCGCCTTCGAGTTCGGCGATCAGGCCGAAAGCCTCGGTCTCGAAATCGGCGGATGTGAGAACGGATGGGGGCACCGGTCCAGACTAAAGACAGCGTCTGACGCCGAAAATTCACCCCCCGAACCCGTGCAAGGAAAGAGCCCCGCTGGGAGGGCGGGGCTCTTGGTGTTGCTTAGGGAGGAGAGAGATTCAATGATCTCTTATGTGTTTTTGATCGATGGGAGGTAGGTGGGCTCTTTATGCGCTGCGGGCGCTATACCGCGTTGAAGCGGTAAGTGCCAAGTGAGCGGCGCCGAACCCGACCAGGAAGATTGTCGTCATCGGATCCTGTCCCGCGATGCCGGCCAGGATGCCAATGGAAAAGATCGCAATGCCGATGGCCCAGTCGAAACCGGACTGCGCGGCCAGCGAAAGCGGACGCTTGGGGCTGGCTCCGGCGAGGGAGACGCCCATCAGGGCCGCACCGAGGAACAAGGTCAGGAAACCGACTCCCGGGCTGAAGGTCAGGAGGTAAGGGACGACCATGAGCAGCGGCGCGGTGGCCAGCACGAGTGCGTTGTGAACGCTGATTTCTATGGGTCTCGCGGTCATGGTCATGTTTCTCCTGCTCACAAGGTAGGGGTCCACTTACTTTTTGTGTGTGAGTCGAATCACAGTTGACATGGCCGCTTGTCCGTCCGCGAGAGGCGGAGCCGGATGACGGCCGTATCTTCGAACCACGCCGCGGCCGGTACCGTTCAGCCGGTCATGGCCAGGCGATCCCGACTCGACATCCTCCTCGCCGAGCGGGGACTCTTCAGCTCCCGGACCGCGGCGGCCCGGGCGATCAGGGCCGGCCAGGTGAAGGTCGGACGCGACGGGCCGATCGCCCTTCGCCCCAGCCAGGAAGTGAGCCTCGACCAGGAGATCGAGATCCTCGAATCGCAGAAGTATGTGTCGAGGGGCGGCACGAAGCTTGAGAACGGGCTCGACCAGCTCGGCCTGGAGGTGGAAGGGAGGCTCTGCCTCGACGTCGGCGCCTCGACCGGGGGCTTCACCGACTGTCTGCTTCAGCGGGGCGCGAAGCATGTGATCGCCCTCGACGTGGCCTACGGGCAGATCGACGCAACCATGAGAACGCGTCCGGAGGTGACGGTGATCGAACGGCTGAATGCCCGGGATCTGTTGCCAGCCGATCTCGAATACCGGCCGGAACTCGCGGTGATCGATGTTTCGTTCATTTCCCTGACCAAGGTGCTGCCGGCGGTCGTCAACGTGATGTCCGACGAATCCGTGGTCCTGGCGATGGTCAAGCCGCAGTTCGAACTCGGAAGGGCGAGAGTGGGGCGGGGTGGTGTGGTCCGCAGCCAGGACGACCGCCGTGAAGCCGTCGAGCAGGTCGCGGATTTCGCGATGGGCCTGGGTCTGAGCCTCGACGGGATCGCCCCGACCGGGCTTCCCGGGCCCAAGGGCAACCTCGAAACCTTCATCGAGCTCGGCAAGTCCGGTTCGTCCGGCGGAGGGGAAGGATCGCCCGGACCCTCCCGAGGGGCTGACAGCGGGGCCGCGCTCTGCGAAGGTGTCGAACTGTGAGTCGTCCCACCGCAATCCTCTACACCCACTCGCACGCCGTCGGCATGGACCGGGCGGTCGAGGTGGCCCATGCCGCAGCCGGCCGGCATGGGTGGGACCTGGTCCCGAGCAAGGATGCCGAAGGGCATGAACCTTCACTTTTCATCGTGCTGGGCGGCGACGGAACCATCCTTCACGCCCTGCGGGCGTCGCTGGACGCCCGGGTACCGGTATTCGGCATCAATTTCGGCCGGGTCGGGTTCCTGGCCGGTGTCGAGGCCGATCAGATCGAGCTCGGCCTCGACCGTGCCTTCGCCGGCGAATACGAGACTCTGGACCTTCCCGGGCTCGCGATCACCGCCAACACGGAAACCCAGATCGCCCTCAACGATGTCAGCTTCAGCCGCCGGCCAAGGGGCGGGGTGGCCGAGCTCAGCTACAGGATCGCCGGGGAGGAGGTCGGGCACGTCCGATGCGACGGGCTGGTCGCTTCCACCGCCACCGGTTCGACCGGATACAACCTGGCCAATCACGGGCCAATCCTCGCCTGGGGCGTCGCCGGATACGTGGTGAGCTACATCGCGCCCCACACCCTGACCGCCCGGGCGCTGGTGGTGGCCCCGGGGGACGTGCTCCACGTCATGAACCACCGCAGCCGCGACGGAGTTGACATCGCGGTGGACGGAGTTCAGGTCGGAGAGCTGAGCCCCGGAGCCGAAGCGGAAGTCCGATACCTGCCCGACCTCGCCAGTCTGGCCCAGCTGCCGGGCTCGAACTTCTACCACCGCATCAGGGAGAAGTTCGGGCACCTCGCGGTCTAGCAGGGCGCCGCTTGTGGGCGAACATTTGTTCGTCCGACGGGGGCGTTAGAAGTTTGCGCAGATGCTGCGCGAACTTCGAATCGAAAACCTTCTGCTGATCGAGAGGGCTGAACTTAGGCTCGGTCCCGGGCTGAACGTCCTTACCGGCGAAACGGGTGCAGGCAAGACTGTTCTGGCCCATTCGCTCGACCTTCTGATGGGTGGCAAAGCCCGGAAGGGGATCGTGCGGGTCGGTGCTCCCGAGGCCTGGGTCGAAGGGGTTTTCGATCTGCCTCCGGAGTGGAATGAGGACGAGGAGCTCTCGGAGCTGCTTGACCGGATCCCCGCCGGAAGCGATGAAGTGGTGCTGGGGCGACGGGTCTCCGAATCCGGCCGGACCTCGGCTTTTGTCGGTGGAAGGAGCGCCACCGCGGCCGATCTCCAGTTGCTGGCCGGCAGGTTGATTGCCTTCTACGGTCAGCACGAGCATCGCCGGCTGACCATCGGCTCCGCCCAGCTGGCGATGGTCGACGGTGCCGCCGGGCTCGAGCAACAGCAACGACTTGCGGATTTCAGGGAGGTGTGGAACCGCCATCGGCGGCTCACCGGTGAGCTCGAGGAGCTGCTTGGCAGGGACATGGCCAGGGAAAGAGATCTGGACCTGCATCGCTTCGAACTGGAAGAGATCGACGCGGCAAATCTGACGACGGGCGAGAAGGACGCGATGGGGGAAGAGCGGGAACGCCTGAGACATGCGGAAGGCCTGAGGGAATCGGCGGCCGGGGCCGCAGTTCGTCTCCGGGGCGGAGAGGAAGCCGACGGTGCCGCTGCCCTCCTGGCCGGGGCCCTGGAATCGCTTTCCGGGCTGCGGGGCATCGACCCCGGACTCGACGAACTGGCCGGCAGGGTCGAAGGACTCGCTCTCGAGGTTGAGGATGTGGGTGTGGAACTCGGTCGCTACCTCGACGCAATCGAAGCCGACCCGGAGCGGCTGGCGGCCCTGGAAGAACGGCTCGATCTGATCGACCGACTGGAAAGAAAACACGGGGGGTCGATCGAAACGGTGCTGGCGCACGCGGAATGGTGCCGGAACGAGATCGCCCGGCTGGAAGGCGGGGAAACCCGCGAAGCAGAACTCCGGGAAGAAGTGGAAGCTGCCGGGCAGGAACTCGAGAAGGCCGCGGGATCGCTGAGTCGGGCCCGCCGGAAGGCCGCCTCCGAACTCGCCACGCGAGTCAGCAAGGACCTGGAGGATCTGGCCATGCCGGGAGCCGAGCTGACGATTGACCTCAACCCGGTTGCGGAAGGGCCGGGAGCATCCGGATCGGAGACGGCCGAGTTCATGCTGGCGCCGAATCCGGGAATGCCGGCGCAGCCACTCCGGGACACCGCATCGGGGGGCGAGCTCTCGCGGGTCATGCTCGCGCTTGCCGCCGGCGGGGCGGGAGACAGGCGCACAATGATCTTTGACGAGATCGACGCAGGCATCGGCGGAAACACGGCCGGAGTCGTCGGGGAACGCCTGCGGGATGTATCCGATGGCCGTCAGGTGCTCGCGATAACCCACTTGCCACAGGTAGCCAGCCGGGCCGTGAGGCATTTCAGCATCGAGAAGGAGACCGGAAAGGACGCGGTTTCGGCGACAGTGACGGCGCTTGAGGGGGATCTGGTGGTGGAAGAGATCCGGCGCATGCTCGGGGCCGCCGAAGGCGACGAGGCGGCGACCCGCCATGCACGGGAACTGGTGTCCGCCAACCAATAGCTTTTTCGCCGCCCGGTTGCCCTACCTTTAAGGGGTGAACACGATCACGAGAAGGCTGCGCGGGCGGCCCGCTTCCGGCATGCCGGAGCCGAATGGCGGCCGGGTCGTGGCCAGTCGGGGGCGGATCCGGCTGGGGCACAAGACCAAGGACCTGGTCAAGACGATCGGGCCCGGCGACGTTGCAGTCATCTCGCATTGCAACATCGACCGGATCGCCGCCGAGGACCTGGTTGCCAGCGGGGTCAAGGTCGTTCTCAACAACGACGCTTCCTCCGACGGCCGCTATCCCAACCGCGGGCCGCTGATTCTGGTCGGGGCCGGGGTGAGGCTGATCGACTTCCCGGACGTGGATCTCTTCGACCTTCTTGTCGAAAACGAACATGTCCTGGTCGAGGGCGGCGAGATCAAGCGGGACGGAACGACCGTGGCCACCGGCGTGGAGCAGCTCGAGCCCGACCTCGAGCGGCAATTCTCGACACAGCAGGCCGAGATTCACCACGCGCTCGCCGATTTCGCCGAGAACACCGTCACCCACATCCAGGAAGAGAGCGAGCTTCTTTCCGGTGCGATCGAGTTGCCTGACACCCGCACCGATTTCAGGGAGCGCCATGTCCTGATCGTGGTGAGGGGCCCCAACTACAAGCGGGACCTGCGAGCCTTGCGGGCCTACATCCGGGACGTGAAGCCGATCCTGGTCGGCGTCGACGGCGGGGCCGACGCCATTCGCGAGGCCGGGTACAGCCCGGACATGATCCTCGGGGACATGGACTCGGTCACCGACGCGACCCTCAAGTCAGGCCCGGAAGTGGTCGTTCACGCGTATGCCGACGGCCGGGCGCCCGGGGTCGAGCGGATGGTGGAACTGGGGGTTGAACACATCGCCGTTCCCTTCGTCGGGACCAGCCAGGACGTGGCGATGTTGATGGCCTACGAAAAGGGCGCCTCACTGATCGTCACAGTCGGCGCCCACTTCAACCTGATCGAGTTTCTCGACAAGGACCGGGCGGGAATGTCCTCGACCTTCCTGACCAGGCTCAGGATCGGAGAGGTCCTGGTTGACGCGAAAGGGGTGAGCAGGCTCTACAACCCGGGCCTGACCGTCGGCCCGCTGATGCTCTTCCTCGGGGCCTTTCTGGTGCTGGCCACGATCGTGGTACTCAGCTCGCCCGCCCTGGCCGACCTGTTCGATCTGATCTGGCTCAAGATCAAGATCTGGCTGGGCCTCTAGGCTTCCCGCGATGGGTTACAGCGCGCGCTACCACGCGGCCTCGCTCGCGGCAGTCTTTCTCGCCCTGGCAATCGGCATCCTGATCGGTTCCCAGTGGGGCAGCGACGTGCTGAACAAGACCCGCAAGGACCTCGAGTCAAGCCTGACCAGCGATCTCAACGACGCCCGGGCCAACATCGATGACCTCAACCGGCAGCTGGATCAGTCGAACCAGTTTGGAGGCACGGTCTTTCCCCTGCTGACCGAGGGTCGCCTGGGCAATCGCAAGGTCGGTCTGGTCGGGTTCGGTGACCTTCCCTCCAGCGTCACGGACGCGGTCGAGAAAGCCCTTGAGCCGACTGGAGCCGAACTGGTCGCGGTGGGCGCCGTCCGCCAGCCGCCATCGACCGAGGATCTGGCGACCGCGCTTCAGGGCACGCGTTTTCGCAAGGTGGCTAACAACGAAGAGAAACTCTCCGCCTACGGTCGCACCATTGGCCGGCAGCTGGTCACCGGGGGCCGGATACTCAACATGACGCGAAGCGAGCTGATGTCCCAGTCGAGCGGCCAGTTCGCCGGACTCAACGGCCTGATCTTCTACCGGGCCGAACCCGGGGACGTCGAACCGTCGGTTCAGGAGACGGCCGACCAACTGGACCTCTCGATCATCCAGGGCGCGGACTCAACCCGCGCCAGACTGGTCGGGATCGAAACCGTCGCCACCGACCCTTCAACGATCTCCTTCCTCCGGGACCGCAACCTGACCACGGTTGACAATCTCGACCAGCCGGCCGGCAAGGTGAGCCTCGTCTACGCGCTAAACGGGGCCGATGGCGCCTTCGGCGTGAAGGGAGAAGCCACGCGCCTGCTCCCCGAACTGCTGAAGCCCGTCGGCGGGTCCGGGTCCGGTCAGCAAGGTTCCGGCGGCGGTCAGGCCGGCGATGAACAGGGCAGGGCCGAGCCGTAACCTG
>JAGQUR010000033.1 GCA_020438395.1 Solirubrobacterales bacterium
GAACCCACCGGGCGGCTTCGCATCAGCGAGCCGCCCTTTTTCGTTTCAGGGACCGTCCGGAGAAGAACACAGAAATGATCGTCAGCAAGGAAAACGAGAAGCTCAAACTGGTCCGCAAGCTCGGGCAGAAGAAGCACCGCAGGAAACTGGGGATGTTCGTGACCGAAGGAGAGGACCTGGCCCTGGCCGGCCTGGACGCCGGCCACGAACCGGTGGCCCTGCTGGTCCACCCTGACGTCGAGATGCCCGGCGAGAAGGTCGAGCCCGAACTGCTCGACGGAGTGGCGACGCTCGCCTCGGGCACCCGGGTGATTGGCATCTGGGCGGAGATCTGGGCCGAGCCGGAACTCCTGACCGCCGACAAGTGCCTCTTTCTCGACGGAGTTTCGGACCCGGGCAACATCGGCACGATCATCCGGACCGCCGATGCATTGGTCGGCGGGACGGTGGTGCTGGGACCGGGCAGCGCCGATCCCTTCTCTGGCATCGCGGTGCGCTCCAGCATGGGGTCGATCTTCACCCAGCCGGTCGCCCGGGCGGAGATCGGGCAGACCCCGACGCCCCGGGTTGCGACGGTCCCCGCGGGCGGAGAGGAGCCGGGGCCGGTCGAAGGCCCGGCGACCATCTGCCTCGGGTCCGAGCGCGAAGGTCTTTCGGCGGACGTATTGAAGGAATGCGGGATCACATGGACGATTCCGCAAAGGCCGGGCGGCGCCGAGTCGCTCAACGTCGCGGCCGCGGCGGCGATCGCCTGCGAGCGGATATCTTCGACCCCGAGTCGGGTTGCGTAAACGGAAAACGGGAAGCTGAACCGGAACAGAAATGGTTGAACGGATAGAGGAAATCGAAGCCGAGGCGAAGGCGGCCGTCGAAGCCGCCGATTCGGCGTCCGAACTGGAAGAGACCCGGGTCAGGTTTCTCGGTCGCAAGGCCGAGCTGACCGGGATCCTGCGCGGGATCGCCGACCTGCCGCCGGAGCAGCGGGGACCGGTCGGCAGCACCGGCAACAAGGTGCGGAAGGCCCTCGAGGGGCTGATCGAGGCGAAGGTCGAGGGCCTCAGGAATGCCGAGCTCGAAAAGTCGCTGGCCGGGGACCGGATTGACGTCAGCCTGCCGGGCAGTCCGGCCCGGGCGATCGGCCACATCCATCCGATAACCCGGACCCGGCGGATGATCGAGGACGTGATGGTCGGGCTCGGATACCAGGTGATGGAAGGCCCGGAGGTCGAGCACGACTACTACAACTTCACGGCCCTGAACCATCCCGAAGGCCATCCGGCGCGGATGCTCCAGGACACCTTCTACGTCGAAGACGAAGAGCACGTCGAGCAGGTGCTGCTCAGAACCCATACCTCGCCGATGCAGGTGCGGGCGATGGAGGCCTCGCCGCCGCCGCTGTTCATGATCGTGCCGGGCAAGACCTACCGTCGCGACTCGGACGCCACCCACAGCCCGATGTTCCATCAGGTGGAAGGGCTGGCCGTGGGGGAGGGCATCACGCTGGCCGACCTCAAGGGCACCCTGCTGGCCATGCTGAGGGAGATCTTCGGACCTGACCGCGAGATCCGCATGCGCCCCCACTTCTTCCCCTTCACCGAGCCCTCGGTCGAATTCGACGTTTCCTGCTTCCGCTGTGGCGGTTCCGGCTCGCTCGATGACGGCTCGCGCTGCGGCCTCTGCAAGGGCATCGGCTGGATCGAACTGGGCGGGGCCGGGATGGTCGACCCGAATGTCTTCGGATTCGTGGCCGACGCCGGATATGACCCGGACTCGGTGACCGGATTCGCCTTCGGCTTCGGGATCGAACGGATCGCCATGCTGAGGCACGGGGTCGGTGACCTCCGCCTCTTTTTCGACAACGACGTGCGGATGCTGGAGCAGTTCTCATGAGAGTCCCCTACGGATGGATGGCCGACTACTGCGACCCGGGTCTGGAACCGCGGGATCTGGCCGAGAAGATGGCGATGACCGGTACCGAGGTGGAGCGGGTCGTCACGCTGGGCCCGCCCTCGCCCGAAGGATTCGTGATCGGCAAGGTGCTTGCGGCAGAAAAGCACCCCGATGCCGACCGGCTGAGCGTCTGTCAGGTCGATACCGGCGACGGTGAACGCACGATCGTCTGCGGGGCGCCGAACGTAGCCGCCGGCCAGACCGTGGTCGTCGCCCTGCCCGGGGCGGTGATGCCGGGCGGAATGGAGATCAAGCAGGCGAAACTGCGCGGGGTCGAGTCGAACGGGATGATCTGCTCCGACCGGGAACTCGAGCTAGGCGAGGATCACGACGGAATTCTGGTCCTGAACGACGGTCCCGCGCCCGGGACTTCCGCCACCGAAGTGTTGCCGCTGGCCGAGCCGGTTCTCGAGCTGGAGGTAACCCCCAACCGGACCGACTGCTTCGGCATCTACGGGGTAGCGCGCGAAGCCCATGCGATCAGCGCGGCGCCTCTCTCGCCGGCCCCGTGGAACGGCGGCCCGATCGGCCCCGGAGTCGATTCCGAGGCCGGAGACGTGGAGAGGCTGGACGATGCCGCCGGTGAGGTGAAGACCGCCGACCGGGTACGGATCATGGTCCGCGACGAGGAGCTCTGCCCCCGTTTCACCGCCCGGGGCTACACCGACGTCAAGGTCGGCCCCTCGCCCGTTTGGCTGAAGGCACGGCTGATCGCGGCCGGCATGCGGCCGATCTCGAACGTGGTCGACATCACCAACTATGTGATGTGGTTGACCGGCCAGCCCATGCACGCCTACGACCTGGACCTCGTGCCCGAGGGTGAACTGGTCATCAGAAGGGCCGAAAACGGCGAAAAGGTGGCCGCGCTCGACGGCGACGAGTACGAGTTGACCGACCAGATGGTCGCCGTCGCCGACCGCAACGGACTGGCCGGGATCGGCGGCATGATGGGCGGTTCGGTTTCGGAAGTGTCGGCTTCGACCACCACCGTGCTCATGGAGGCCGCCAACTGGAACGGGCCGAACATCCTCAGGACGTCGCGCGATCTCGGGCTCCGCTCCGAAGCTTCGTCCCGCTTCGAGAAGCAGCTTCACCCCGACCTCACCCTGCGGGCCCAGGCGGTCGCGGCAAGGCTGATGGTGGGGATTTGTGATGCGACTCCGATGACGGGGCTGGTCGACGTCGCCGCTCCGCCGCCTTCGTCGGAGCCGATCCGGCTGCGGGCGGGGAGGGTCGAGCGGATCCTCGGACTGGCGATCGACGCGGACCGGCAGGCCGAAGCGCTGGAGATGCTCGGCTTCGGAGTCGAACGTGAGGGCGATGACCTGCTGGTCAAGGTTCCGGCCGACCGTCACTTCGACGTGACCCGGGAGATCGACCTGGTCGAGGAAGTCGGACGGATCAGCGATCTCGACCGCAACCTGCCCGCGACCCTGCCTTCCGGGGCGGGGCGGCCGGGCGGCCTCAGCCGCCAGCAGGCACTCCAGCGCCGGGCCGAGGATTCACTCAGGGAATCGGGCTTCGACGAGATGGTCGGCTGGAGCTTCACCGACCCGGCAGAAGCGGACCGGCTGCGGCTCGACCCTGAAGATCCGCGGGCCGGCGCCGTCAGGCTGGCCAATCCGCTCTCCGAGGATCAGTCGGTGATGCGGACGACCCTGCTCGGGTCCGTGCTCGGAACTGCCCGGAGGAACCTCTCGCGGGGTGCCGACCGGGTCGCGCTCTTCGAATGCGGCCGGGTCTACCTGCCCTCGGGAGCGTTCGGACCGGGACCACTCGGAGGGGACTTCCCCGGCAATACGCGGCCGCCATTCAACGAGCCGCAGCACCTCTGTGCCCTGGCGGTCGGGTCCGTCGACCCGTCGAGTTGGCGGACCGAAGCTTCAGGGTCGGACTTCTTCGCGCTGAAGGGCGTCCTGGAACATCTTGCCGGCGGCCTCGGAACGGCGGTGACCGTGGAACGGATCCCCGGCGCGCCGACCCAGCCCTTCCTCCATCCGGGCAAGTCCGGTGTGGTGCGGGCCGGAGACCGGCCGATCGGCTGGATCGGCGAAATTCACCCGCTGGTGGCGGCCGAATACGACCTCGGCTCGGCCGTCGCTTTCGAGATCGCCCTGGCCGACCTGCTCGACGCCAGTCCGGTCGGCGAAGAGGCCTACCGGGACTTCACCCCCTTCCCGCCGGTCGATCGCGACCTCGCGGTGCTGGTGGAGGAAGACATGCCCGCCTCATCCGTGCTGGCCGTGGTCGAGGAGGCAGGGGGCGAACTGCTCACCGGGGCCTCCATTTTCGATGTCTACAGCGGTGAGGGCATCGGAGCGGGCGAGAAGAGTCTCGCCCTGAGGCTCCGGTTCAGGGCGCCGGACCGGACCCTCAGCGACGAGGAGATCGAGCCGGTCTGGTCGGGCATCATCGAGGCACTCGAAAAGACCGGAGGAAAGCTGCGTGGCTGAGGCCACACAGCCGATCGCCCCCGAGGGGGCAAGCGCCCGGGTCCTGGTCGCCGGGGCGACTGGCTATGCCGGGGCTCTGGCCGCCCACCTGGTCTGGCAGCACCCGAAGCTGGAACTGGCGATGATCACCGCGCGCTCGGAAACCGGCCGGCGCCTGAACGAGCTCTATCCGCGCTACGACGTGGACCTGGAGATCCAGGAACCCCACCTGGCCGAGTTCGACGAGGTCGAGGTTGGCATCGTGGCCTATCCCCACGGGGCTGCCGCCCCGGCGGTCGCCGAGATGCGGGGGAGGGGCCTGATGGTGGTGGACCTCTCGGCGGATTTTCGCTTTTTCAGCCTGCCCGCCTACGAGAAGGCTTACGGACCTCACTCCGAGCCGCAGCTGCTCGAGGGAGCCGTCTACGGCCTGCCGGAGCTCAACCGGAAACGGGTTGTGGCCGGTGAGCTGATCGCCAATCCGGGCTGTTACCCGACCGCGACCATCCTCGGTCTTGCCCCGCTTGCCCGGAGGGGGCTGCTCGATGACGTGGTGATCGATGCGAAATCCGGCGTTTCCGGGGCCGGCCGTAACAAGGGTGAAGCAACCGGATTCGTTCAGATTACGGAGAACGTGGCCGCCTACAAGCCCTCCGGCCATCGGCACCGGCCCGAGATCAGCGAGCAGCTCGGTCTGCTCCATCCCGAAGGGAAGGCTCCCGAAACCCTGACCTTCGTTCCCCACCTGGTGCCACTTGATCAGGGCGAACTGGTCACCTGCTACGTCCGGCCGACCCGGGAAGTCGACCAGGACGAGCTCGATGGGATGTATGCAGAGGACTACTCGGACGAGCCCTTCGTCAAGGTCCGTGACGTGCCGCCGGGCATGCGTGACGTGCGGGAAACAAACCAGTGCCACGTCATGGCGCTGGCCGGGGACGACCGGATCGTGGTGATGTCGGCGATCGACAACCTCTGGAAGGGCGCTTCCTCTCAGGCGATCCAGAACCTGAACCTGATGCTCGGCCTCGACGAGACCGAGGGGCTGAGATGAGCGGCCACCCGAGCCTGAGCGTGCCGCCCGAAGGCGAGTTCTTCCGCTCGCGGTGGGTAGAGGCGCCGGAAGGCATCAGCTTCAATCCGGACGGGACGCTGCCGGAGGGTTTCCGGGCCGGCGGGGTCCACTGCGGTCTCAAGGGGGGAGGGGCAACCGACCTGGGCGCGGTGATCTGCGAGAGCGAAGAGGTCGCTTCGGCGATCCTGCTCACCGCGAACGCGGCCGCGGCCGCACCGATCCGGGTCTGCCGGGAGAACCTCTGGCAGGGGGAAATCCGGTCGGTGATCGTGAACTCGGGCAACGCAAATGCGGCGACCGGGGAGCAGGGCATCACCGACGCACTTTCGATGCGCAATTCGCTCGCTACCGAGCTTGGCCTGGCCCCGCAGACCGTGGCGGTCGCCGAGACCGGCGTGATCGGGGTGCCGATGGACATGGACGCGGTGCTCTCCGGTATCTCTGGGCTCGCTTCGTCATTGACCACCGATGGAGCCGTCGCGTTTTCCGAGGCGATCATGACCACCGACAAGTGGCCCAAGCGGGTCAGCCTCACCGTTGACGGAATCACGCTCTCTGCCCAGGCGAAGGGAGCCGGCATGATCGAACCTGGTTTCGCGACGATGCTCTGCTTCGTCCAGACCGACGCAGTCGTCCCCGACCCGGAAGGTGCCCTGCGGCAGGCGGTTGGCGGGTCCTTCGAAAGGATCACAGTCGACGGTCAGATGAGCACCAACGACACCGTGCTGCTCCAGGCCAGCGGCATCTCGGGGCGGGAGCTCCCCGAGGGACTGCTCGATTCGGTGCTGCTTCAGCTCGCCCTGGAGATCGTCTCCGATGGCGAAGGTGCAAGCCGCGTGGGAAGGGTCGAGGTGACCGGAGCCGCCGACTCCGCCGAGGCGGAGATGGTCGCCCGGAAGATCGCCAATTCGCCGCTGGTCAAGACGGCGCTGCTTGGCAGGGACCCGAACTGGGGCCGGATTGCGCAGGCTGCAGGCCAGGCGCTGGCCGGCCAGGACATCGGGGAACTCGGGCCCGAGGTGATCGAGGCCGGCGACATCGCCGCAGGGGGCCGCGAGCCGGAGTTGGCGCTGAGGCTGGACCGCGGCAACGCCTCGGCGCATGTCTTCACCAGCGACCTGACCCACGAATACATCGTGATCAACGCGGAGTACACGACGTAGTACCCATACCGGCCCCGGCCGGTCCGACCGAAGGAAAGCGAAATGGATTCCCAGGACAAGGCAAAGCAGATCGCCGACACCATTGGTGGCGAGACCCGACTCGACGACGAAAACGTCAACGTGCTGCTCGAGGCCCTGCCCTACATGCGCGAGTTCCACGGCAAGACGGTAGTCATCAAGTATGGCGGCGCGGCAATGCGTGACGAGTCGCTCCGGCAGGCCTTCGCCGACGACGTGGTGCTGCTCAAGTACGTCGGCCTCAATCCGGTGATCATCCACGGCGGCGGCCCCGAGATCACCAAGTACATGAACCGGATGGGAATCGAGGTTCGCTTCCAGCACGGACTGCGGGTCTCCGATGCCGAGACCGTCGAGGTGGCCAAAATGGTCCTGCTCGGCAAGCTGAACGCGGAACTGGTCAGCCGCCTGAACCGGGCCGGCTCGCAGGCCGTGGGCCTGTCGGGTGAGGATGGTGGTCTCTTCGAGGTCGCGCCGGTCGCCAATGCCGAGGAGGTCGGATTCGTCGGCGACATCGAACGGGTCGACATCGATGTCCTGAACCACATCAGCGAGGACTACATCCCGGTTATCGCCTCGGTCGGCTCCGACCGGGAAGGCAACTCCTACAACATCAATGCCGACGAGGCAGCGGGCAAGGTCGCTGCCGCGCTGGGTGCCTTCAAGGTGGTCTTCCTGACCGACATCGTCGGCTGGCTGAATGACCCGGAGGACGAGTCTTCGAGGATTTCGGTGACCAGCGTGGCCGAGGTGGAAGACGCCCTCGAATCGATCTCCGGGGGCATGCGTCCCAAGCTGACCGCCTGCGTCAACGCGATCCGGGGCGGGGCCCAGAACGCCTACATCATCGACGGCCGCCGACCGCACTCGCTGCTGCTCGAACTGTTCACAGACGCCGGTATCGGCACGATGGTCACGCCATGAACGAAGCGGTCCGGGCCGACGAGGCCAGATACGTCATGCAGACCTACAAGCGGGCGGGAGTCGAGTTCGTCCGGGGCGAGGGGGCGCTGCTCTTCGACGACGAGGGCCGGGAGTACGTCGACTTCCTGGGCGGAATCTCGGTCGCCTCGGTCGGCCACTGCCACCCGAAAGTGGTCGAGGCGATCAGGTCCCAGTCCGCGGAACTGCTGCATGTTTCGAACCTCTTCTACACCGCGCCGATGGTCGAGCTCGCCAAACGACTTTCCGAGACCTCGCTCGGCGGCAAGGTCTTCTTCTGCAACTCCGGCACCGAGGCCAACGAATGTGCGATCAAGATCGCCCGCAAACATGCCCGGTCTCGCGGTGTCGAAAAACCGGAGATCGTCTCTTTCGAGGGCGATTTCCACGGCCGCAGCTACGGTTCGCTTTCGGCCACTCCCGGCCTGGCCGCGAACCCGGATTTCGCGCCGATGCTGCCCGGTTTCCGGTCGGTGCCCTTCGATGACGCCTCCGCGCTGCGGGAAGCGATCGGTCCGGACACCGCCGCCGTGCTGATCGAGCCGATCCAGGGCGAGGCCGGGGTCTTCCCGCTCTCGGACGAGACCTTGCTGGCGGCGCGGCAGGCCTGTGACGAATCCGGAGCCCTGCTGATCTTTGACGAGGTCCAGACCGGCATCGGCCGGACCGGCTCGCTCTGGGCCTACGAGCAGGGGCCGGTGCGGCCCGACGTGATGACCACCGCCAAGGCACTTGGCGGCGGAACCGCGATCGGCGCGTGCATCGGAAACAGGCAGACCGGCGAGGTGCTGACCGCCGGTGACCACGGTTCGACCTTCGCCGCGGGACCGGTCGCTTCTGGCGCCGCCCTCGCCGTATTGGACCTGGTCGACGACCCCGCCATGCTGCGGCGGATCCGTTCGCTCGGAGACCGCCTGATGGAAAGCCTTTCCGGACTGGATCAGGTCGCCGAGGTCCGGGGCCGGGGCATGATGATCGGGGTCCGACTCGCCGAGGGAATTGATGCGGGAGCGGTCAACGCCAATCTGCTCGAGAGAGGGCTCGTAGCCAACGCACCGAGACCCGATTCGCTCAGATTCTTGCCGCCGTTCGTGCTGACCGATGAGCAGGCGGAGCAAGCCCTCAGCCTGATAGCCGAAGCTCTGGCCGGGTACCATCCGGTCGAATCAAAGTGACTGGAGATGTCAAATGAGTGATGACCCGACACGAGTAATGCGAAACGACGAGCCGCCCCGCAGGGGACGGGATGACGGCCCGCATTACACCCCGGAAGAGAAGCAGAAGCACCTCAGGAACCTGATCATCGTGCTCGTGGCGGTGATCGTCGGCTTGATCATCGCCGTCGTGGTGATCAGCGGGGGTGGCGACAGCGGAGACGACACTGCCGCAACCACCGGTGAGACCGCGGTGACGACACCGGTCGTGCCAGTGACCCCGACCGGAGACACCGGCACCACGGATTCGACCGATGACAGCGGTGGCGTGACCCCGACCGATACCAGCACCAGCACTGACGGCAGCGGCGGTGTCAGTACGGACACCGGCACGGGTACGGGCACCGGAACCGATACCGGAACCGGCACCGGAACCGACACCGGCACGGCTACCGGCGGCGTCACCCCGGACTCCGGCACAAGCACCGATTCGGGCAGCGGGACCAGCAGCGGCGGGATCGGCCCCGGATGAGCGAAATCTCACTCGATTCGCTCTCGGGACCGGTCGCCTCCTACGAGGCCCGCCCCGAGGAAGTAAACCGTGTCGTTCTGCTCTATTCGGGCGGCCTCGACACGAGCGTGATGCTCCACTGGATCCAGGAGGCCTACGACGCCGAGGTGGTCACCCTGACCGTCAACCTCGGTCAGCCCGGCGAGGATTACGGAGCGATCCTCGACAAGGCGAAGGCAATGGGGGCGATCGAGACCGTCGTGATCGATGCCCGCGAGGAATTTGCCGAGGACTTCGTGCTGCCGGCGATCAAGGCGAACGCGCTCTACGGTGGCGGCTACCCGCTGTTCACCTCGCTGGGACGACCGCTGATCGGCAAGCTCGGGGTCGAGGTGGCCGAAAAATACGGCTGCGACACCCTCGCTCACGGCTGCACCGGGAAGGGCAACGACCAGGTCCGTCTCGAAGGCACCGTCTCCACCCTGAATCCTGAACTGAAGATGATCGCCCCGGTAAGGGCCTGGCAAATCGGCCGCGAGGAGGAACTTGAATACTGCCGCCAGAACGGGATCCCGCTGAAGGGCGGCACATCCGAGTCTCCCTACTCGATCGACGACAACCTCTGGGGTCGCTCCTCCGAAGGCAAGATCATCGAGAAGCTGGACACGCCCCCGCCGGATGACGTCTTCCAGCTGGTCACCCGGCCCGAAGAGGCGCCCGATGAGCCGGAGTTCGTGACTATCGGCTTCGAAGCCGGCCGACCGGTCAGCTTCAACGGCGAGCGGCTCGACCTGGTGCCGCTGCTGGAAGCGGCCGCCGATGCGGGTTGCAGACATGGCTGCGGCATCGTCGATCACATCGAGGACCGCATCGTCGGCCTCAAGGTCAGGGACATCTACGAGGTGCCGGCCGCAGCCCTTGTCCTTACTGCCCATCAGGATCTGGAGAAGGTCGTTTCGACCATTCACCAGAACAACTTCAAGCATTCGATGGACCGCCACTGGGCCTACATGGTCTATGCCGGCCTCTGGTACGAGCCGCTGCGGCACGATCTCGATGCCTTCATGGATTCCGCCAACGAATTCATCACCGGCGAGGTGACCCTGAAGCTGTTCAAGGGCTCGGTCACCCCCGTCTCGCGCCGCTCGGAGTACGCGGTCTACGACGAGAACCTCGCCTCCTTCGGGGCGTCCGGGGGAGAGTTCTCCCAGAACGCTGCCCCGGGTTTCATCGAACTCTTCTCGCTACAGAGCCGGATGGCTCATCAGGTTCGAAACCGGAAGGACTAGGGTAGGTTCACGACATGGAGGAAACCCGGTGATCTACAAGCTGATCGGAATGGCCGTCGTCAAGCTCGCCAGGTTCTTCCTGCGCCGAAAGGCAGCAGCCAACAAGACGCTGTTTACCGCCATCGGCGCCGCCATGGCGATCGCCTTGCTGGCCACGATCGCGGGCACGGTGGGTTACGTGCTCACCCGCGAGACGCCCGAGGCCTGAGCGGGGGCAAGAGCCGGGTTGGTCCCGGCGCAAGCGATCGTGCATCCGTGAGCTGAATCACCGGGGTTCGCAGGGGTCACCGTTACGGTGAATCCTTCGTATTTTGGCTCCAACTCGTAAAGTCTTCGCCGCCCTTGCGGGCGGTCTTGCGCTGGCTCTTGCCTGCTCGCTGATGCTCGCCACGCTGGCCCCCGGACCGGCTTCGGCGGCGACCCTCGAGCAGAAACAGGCGGCTGCCCGCGACCGCATCCAGCAGACCACCGACGCGATCGAGGCCGACCGCGCCGACCTCGACGCGGCACAGCAACGGGCTGATCAGGCCTCGGCCCGGGAAGCGGACCTGTCCGGCCTGCTGGCCAACGGGGAACAGCGCTCGGCCGATCTGGCAGAGCAGCTCGACGCGGCCGAGGCCGCCCTGGCAAGGTCGAAGAAGCGACTCGCCCGGGCCCGAAGGTTCCTGGCCGAGCACCTGGTGGCGGTCTACATGAGCGGCGGCGAACCGGACACCCTTGACATGGCGCTCGGTGCGGGCAGCTTCGGGGAACTGGCCAGTGGAACCGAATACCTGACCGCGATCGAGGACTCGAACGAACGGCTGATGGAGCGGGTAACCGAATTGCGGCGCCAGCTGAACGGCGAGGTCGGGGACCTCGGGGACGCCAAGCTGGCGGTCGACCGTCATAACGCGGCCCTGGCGGCCGCCCGGGACCAGATCGCTTCGGTGCGCGCGGCGGCCGAATCGAGCGCCGCCACGCTCGCCTCCGAGAATGCCGCCCGGGCGGGGCAGATCGAATCACTCAAGGGTGACATCGCCGGCTGGCAGAAGCAGATCGAGAAGCAGCAGAAGGTCAGCGCCCGGCAGGCCGAGGTGGAAGTGGCACAGAACCTCGGCGGCCCCTATTCGATCCCGACCTACATCGTGATGTGCGAATCGGGCGGCAACTACTCGGCGGTCAACCCCTCCAGCGGCGCCGGCGGCGCCTACCAGATCATGCCTTCCACCTGGGAGGCCTATGGCGGAACGGGCCTGCCGCAGGAGGCATCCAAGGCCGAACAGGATCGCATCGCCGCCCTGATCTGGGCCGACTCGGGCCCGGGCGCCTGGTCCTGCGCCTGACCTGACTGCAAGTCGGGCGGGGTCCGACCCGCCCTCCCGGCGGAACCCGCCCCTCCCATTCGAAATAACGGATGGTCCGGAGGGGCTCAGCCTTGGGTGGCAATGGTGATGAGTTCCGCTGGTCGTAGCAGGGCCTGTAGTTGGCTACCCCTGATGGCGGCGAGGCCACCCTTTTTCATCTTGATGTTGGCGCCGGTGAGCCGGGCGACTTCCATCGACATGTCCGGTTCGTGGCCGACGATCAGCGTGTCGCCCCGGCCGGCGGCGAGGTCGAGGCTGTCGTAGTCGTCGTAGCCGATCGCATCAACCACCTCGACCTCTGCGCCAAGCGAGCGGCAGGCCAGGTTTGCGGTTTCGAGTGCCCGCACCCTCGGGGAGGCGAGGCAGGTATCGACGTTCATTCCAAGCTTCGCCATCGCCAGGCCGGCAGCAAGAGCCTGGGCCTCGCCCTTGTCGGTCAGCCGGCGGGCCGCGTCACCGGACCCCTGGTCGGGTTCGGCATCGCCGTGGCGCAGGAGATAGATCATGGGATCGAGCCTATCCATAGGATCGGGTCATGAGCGAGATGCCAGAGGTGCCGGAGTTGAGCGAGATGCCAGAGGTGCCGGAGTTCTCGACCCTGAAGATCGAAGTCGAAGGCCCGGTCGGTCAAATGATCCTCAACCGGCCGGAGAAACTGAACGCGCTCTCCGGCGTGTTGCTGGGCGAAGTGATCCTCGCCTCCGGGTGGTTCACCGAACGCGGCGACGTGAAGGTCGTCGTGGTGCGCGGGGCCGGTCGCGCCTTCAGCGCCGGGGCGGACCTGACCGCCTTCACGGGGGCCGGGCCCGATCCGACCGCAGAGGAGCGCCTGGAGGCGGCTGATCTCGGCCGAAGGATGGCCGACGCCCTGACCGGCATGCGACCGGTCACGATCGCAGCCGTTCACGGCCACTGCGTGGGCGGCGGGCTGGTACTGGCAGCGTCCTGCGACCTGCGTCTGGCCGCTGCGGACACCCGGTTCTCGATTCCCGAGATTGACCTGGGCATTCCCCTGGCCTGGGGAGGCATCCCCCGGCTGGTCCGGGAGATCGGACCCGCTGCCACACGCGAGCTGGTGCTGACCTGCCGGGAGTTCGGGGCGGACGAGGCAAAGGAGCTCGGTTTCCTCAACCGGGTGGTCGATCCCGACGAGCTTCCGCAGGCCGCGAAGGAGCTCGCTTTGAAGCTGGCCGGGCAGCCTTCCTACTCACTGGAGCTGACCAAGCGGCATGTCAACCAGGTGATCGAGGAATCAGGTTCCACCGCCGGTTCCGACACCGATGCGGAGTCTCTTCTCGGCGCTCTGGACGACCCTGAGTCGGTGAAGAAAATGGCGTCGTACCTGTCCGGCCAGGGCTGAGACCCGGGTCGCCCGGGAGGTTCCCGCAAGTTACGGGAAATGCGCCGGACGGAGGGTGATTCGCACCCGTTTGCATCATGCACGCTTGCCATCATGGACGGGCGATGAGTTATTCCGCATCCAGCCACGGACAGGTAGTCCACCTCCACGTTCACAGCGAGCATTCCGTGCTGGACGGAGCCTGCAACATCAAGGAAATGACGGCCCGCGCGGCCGAGCTCGAGATGCCCGCCCTGGCCCTGACCGACCACGGCGTGATGAACGGCGCCCTGGACATGTACAAGGCGTGTCGGGCGAACGACATCAAGCCGATCCTCGGCATCGAGGCGTACTTCGTGGACGACCGGGAAGCGGTCAGGACCGCCGGCCGCTACGAACGCAACCACCTCACCCTGCTGGCCGAAAACAACACCGGTTTCGCCAACCTTGTAGCGCTCTCCTCGGAAGGCTTCCTCGAGGGATATCACCGCGGCAAGGCGAACGTGGACATGGAGTTGCTCGAGCGACACTCGGAGGGCGTGATCGCGCTGACCGGGTGCCTGCAGGCCCGTTTCGTGCGCCGGCTGGTGGAGGACCGGCCGGACGAAGCGCGCGAGCACCTTGACCAGTTGATCCAGGTCTTCGGACCGGAACAGGTCTACCTGGAGGTGCAGAAGAACGGGCTGCCGGACCAGGACAAGGCAAACGAGCAGATCGCCCGGATTGCGCGGGAGGTGGGCCGGCCGCTGGTCGGGACCGCCGACGTTCACTACCTGCACCGGGAGGACCACAACAACCACACGGCGCTGCTCTGCGTGCAGACCAAGTCGACCCTCGACGACCCGAAAATGAGGTTCGAGACGAACGAGTTCTACCTCAAGGACGCGGGCGAAATGCATGAGGCATTTGCCGAGTGGCCGGAGGCGATTCCGTCAACCATCGAAATCGCCGATCGCACCGATGTCGAGATCCCGCTGGGGCAGATCCTCCTGCCTTCGTTCCCGACCGGCCCGGATGAAACCGAAAGTCAGATGCTGCGACGGCTGGCCGAGGAGGGCCTGAAGAAGCGCTACGGGGATCCGGTACCGGCCGAGGCCCGTCAGCGGATGGAATTCGAGCTCGGCGTGATCGAGGACATGGGCTTTCCGTCCTACTTCCTGATCGTCTGGGATTTCGTTCACTACGCCAAAGAGAACGGCATCGCGGTGGGACCGGGGCGCGGGTCTGCGGCCGGTTCGATCGTCTCCTACTCGCTGGGGATCACCGACCTCGATCCGGTCGAGCACGACCTGCTCTTCGAGCGCTTCCTCAACCCGGGCCGCAAGTCGATGCCGGACATTGACATCGACTTCTCGGTTCGCGGCCGGGACCGTATGATCGCCTACGTGACCGAGAAGTACGGTTCCGACTCGGTCGCCCAGATCATCACCTTTGGCAAGATGGCCCCGCGGGCCGCCGTCCGGGACGCAGCCCGGGTTCACGGTTTCGACTATGCGACCGGGGACCGCCTCGCCAAGGAGATCCCCGAACCGATCATGGGCCGGTCGCCTTCCTTCGATGAATGCCTGAAGGAAGGCCAGGACCTCCGCAAGACCTACGACTCGGATGCCGACGCGGCCAAGATCATCGACACGGCCCGCGGTCTCGAGGGGAAGATCCGCAACACGTCTATCCATGCGGCCGCGGTCGTCATCTCCGGTCGCCCGCTGAAGGAGATCGTGCCGCTTCAGCTGGTCGAGGACAAGTCGGCCCCGGCGGTTACCGGCGAGGACGGCAAGCCGGTCAAGCAGTTCAAGACGGTGACCCAGTACTCGATGGTTCCGATCGAGGAGATCGGCCTGCTCAAGATGGACTTCCTGGGCCTGCGGAACCTCGATGTCATCGACGATGCCGTGGACATCATCAAGCGCTCCCACGACGTGGAGATCGACATCGGCGCAATCCCGCTGGATGACCCGGCCACCTTCGAGATGCTCGGTCGCGGGGATTCGGTCGGTGTCTTCCAGCTCGAATCCGAAGGCATGCGCGACGCGATGCGGCGGGTGGTGCCGACCGAATTCGATGACATCACGGCGCTGGTCTCCCTTTACAGGCCGGGCGCGATGAGCGAGATCCCGAAGTACGCCGAGGGCAAACACGATCCCGGGTCGGTTGAGTACAGAGACGAACGGCTCAAGGAGATCACCGAGTCCACCTACGGATGCTTCCTCTACCAGGAGCAGTTGATGGCTGTGGCCAAGAACATGGCCGGCTTCACTCCCTCCGAGGCAGA
Source organism: Solirubrobacterales bacterium (assembly GCA_020438395.1). Classification (GTDB taxonomy): domain Bacteria; phylum Actinomycetota; class Thermoleophilia; order Solirubrobacterales; family 70-9; genus 67-14. Next base: position 15,492 of record JAGQUR010000033.1, read on the forward strand.
TGACCTGCGCAAGGCGATCG
>JAGQUR010000034.1 GCA_020438395.1 Solirubrobacterales bacterium
TCATGCCGGCGTAGTCGACCATCGGATCCCAGGTCCTCGACGGGTCATGGTTGGCGGCCTGCACGCGAGGATCGAGGGGCGATCCCTTGGGCGCGTCTTCGCTGCCGAACTCCCCTTCGAGCATCTTCTCGGCGCTGGCGACGAGGTCGTATCCCCCGCAGAAGCCCGTGCCGTTTCCGGCCAGCACGATCACCCTGACAGAAGGGTCCAGATCCAACTCCTCGACCGACTCCGCCAGTTCCCTGATCAATTGCGGGGTCAGTCCGTTTCCGCGTTCGGGCCGGTCGAGCGTGATCCGGCCTACCCCTGCCCCCTTCTCAACGATCATCGTTTCCGGTTCCATAAGACGATGCTAGCCGTGCGTTGACGAAGCCGTAAGTGGCGCGAATAGGCTTTGGCTCGTGGAACTTTCCGTTGCCGCGGTAGGCGGGGTCATAAGCGTGGTCGCGGTCGCCATGTTCTCGCGAAGGCTCGGGATCGCCGCCCCGCTGCTGCTGGTGGTGGCCGGTGTGGCGATCGGCGCCCTGCCGCGGGTGTCCGCCACCGACATCCAGCCCGAATGGATTCTCGGCGGGGTGCTCCCTCCCCTGCTCTATTCGGCTGCGATCAATCTGCCGACCACCGATTTCCGCCGCAACATCAAACCGATAACCGGGCTGGCCGTGATTCTGGTGATCGCCTCGACCGGCGCCGGGGCAGTGCTTTTCCACCTGCTGATACCCCAGATCGGGTGGCCGGCCTCGTTTGCGCTGGCAGCCGTACTCAGCCCGACCGACCCGGTGGCGGCAACAGCGGTCGGAAGGCGTCTGGGGCTGCCTTCCCGGCTGCTCTCGATCCTTGAGGGCGAGGGCCTCATCAACGACGCAACCGCATTGGTGTTGCTTCGCTCGGCGGTGGCGGCGATGGGAGCCGGGGTTGCCGCCAGCGACATCGTCGAGGATTTCGTCCTGGCCGTTGTCGGCGCGATAGCGATCGGAATCGTGGTCGGGGTCGTCAACGTCCGGGTGAGACAGAGAATCTCCGATTCGGTGATGAACACCGCGATCTCCTTCGTCGTTCCCTTCATTGCCTACATCCCCGCCCAGGACTTCGGATTTTCGGGAATCCTCGCCGTGGTCGTTTGCGGCCTGGTCACCAGTGGGCTGTCGGCCAGATACCTGCGGGCCGAGGATCGGCTGACGGAAGAAACCAACTGGCAGACGCTGGCTTTCCTGATGGAGGGATTCATCTTCCTGCTGATGGGGATAAGCCTCGAAGACGTGATCACCTACGCCGGCGACAAGGGCTTCGACATCGATCAGGCGGTCCTCTACGGTCTGCTCGCGGCCACCCTGCTGATCGTCGTCCGGGTGATCTTCGTGGTGCCCCTGGTTGCCATGATCAAACGCGACGACCGGCGGGCGGCTGACGCCAAGCCGCGGGTAGAGGACTGGAAAGAGAAGCTGGAAAGCGAGGACTCCCCGGAGCGAAGGGGTGTCCAGGCCTCCGAGCGCATGGAGCGGAGGGTCGCGGCGGTCAGTGCCGACATCGACTTTCGGATCAAGCAGTCGCTCGGCTGGAGGGCGGGTGCCGTGCTCGCCTGGTCCGGAATGCGCGGCGCGGTAACGGTTGCGGCCGCGCAAACCCTTCCCGTGGATACGCCCTACCGGGCGGAACTCGTGCTGATCGCCTATGTGGGTGCCGCGGCGATGCTGCTGCTCCAGGGGTCGACCCTGCCCTGGGTGATCCGGAAGCTGAACGTCGAGGGCGACGACCCGATCGAGATCAGGCAGCAGTACGGCGAGTTGATCGGCGAAATGTCCACGGCCGGCAATGACCGGCTGGAGCAGCTGCGGGCCACCGAATCCCTCGACTCCGGTCTGGTCGACCGGGTCAGGCAGGACAGCCTGATCCGGGTCAAGGATCCGTCAGTGGAGCAGGACGACTTTGACCAGATGCGCGAGGAATACATTCGGCTCCGGCTGGACGTGCTCGGTGCCGAGCGCGAGAGGATGCTCCATCACCGGTCGGTCGGCACCTACAGTTCGGAAGTCATCGACAAGGCGCAACTGATGCTGGATCTCGAGGAGGCCAGGCTCGAACAGGTATCCGAGAGCGAAACCGGCTGATCAGCGGGCTTTGGATGCGGCGAGGAGAAGCGCCAGCTCGGATTCCATGCCGTCGACGAGGGTCTGGACTTCCGGGGTCTGCTCGCGGTCGGCAGTGATCCCTATGTCGATCGAATCGCGATAGCTCATGATCGTGACGTTGAGGCCGATTCCGTCGGAGATGATCGATAGCGGGTACATGGCTTCGAGCCGCGCTCCGGCGAAATAGAGGTCGATCGGCGGGCCGGGAACGTTGGAGATGATCACGTTCCAGGGTGGCCTGGTGAACCGGCCGGCAACCGAGGTCACAACCCGGGCGGCCCTCGCGTGGAGAGCTGGCGGTACGAAGTCCGTGAGATCACGCAGGGTCTCGGCAGGAAGGGCATCGTGGCTTTCCTTGGCCGCGTACATGATCGAGTGAATGAATTCGAGGCGCTCGGCCGGGTCGTCGATATGTGTCGGCAGGGGCACGATCATCGCCGACACCTTGTTGCCGAAGGTGCCCTTTTCCTCCTCGGTCCTGACGGAGACCGGAATCATCGCCAGCAGGGGCTCCTCCGGCAGTTCCTTCCGGTGGGTCAGGTGCTCCCTGACCGCCCCGGCCACCAGGCAGATGACCACGTCGTTGACCTTCACGCCGAAGGCGTTCTTTACGGCCTTCACCTCGTCCAGGGACACGGAGCCAAGCCCGAACACCCTGTGTGGCGAGAGCGCCGCTCCGTAAGGGCCCTTCGGGGCCTTGACCGGCGGCCGCTCGATCACGTGGTCTTCACCGGCACCGAAACGGATTCTCACCCTCGACATGACCCGGCTGATTCTGCGGCTGCCAGGCAGGCCGAACGCTGCCACCGCCATGTCCACGTGGGGGACGATGGTGGTTACCCGGTCGATCAGGTTGAGTGGCGATCGCGGGATGCCCTTGACCCACATCATCAGGAGATCCCGCCCGTCGGGAGGCGAACGATCCTGGCTTTCGTGAGGAGGGTCGACCTTGCGGGGCTCGGGAGTGATGTCGTAGAGCGCCGAGAGGATCTCACTGCCTGACATGCCGTCGATGGCCGCGTGATGGGTCTTCGAGAGCAGGGCGACCTTCCCGCCCTCCAGCCCGTGGATCAGGTAGATCTCCCAGAGAGGCCTCGATCGGTCCAGCCGGCGGGAGTAGATCCGTCCGACCTGCTCGACCAGCTGCTCGTGGTTGCCCGGTTCGGGCAGGGCGATCTCGCGGCAGTGGTAGCCGATGTCGAAGTGTTCGTCTTGCGTCCAGTACGGCCAGTCGATGCTGAAGGGCACCGAGACGAGCCGCTGGGTGAAGGGCGCCACCAGATGCAGCCGGTCCAGCACCAGCTGCTTGAGGTCATCGAGAGTCAGCTCGCCGCCGGGCGCCGTCGACGGGTCGAGGATCGCCAAGCCGCCGACGTGGCCGTAGTTGCGGTCGGTTTCGATCGCGAGAAACTGGGCGTCCAGTGACGTGAGCTGCTTCAGCTCGGCCATTTCAGTCGGCCTGGAGCTGCTCGCTCATGCGAACCCAGACCTCTGAGTCGAGGCCCATGCCGAGATGGCTGCTCTCGATCTCTACGTGCTCCGCGGCCTGGTGGAGGCAGGCCTGGTACCGGACGATGTTGTCGCCTCGCGAGTAGAACGAGATGAAGCGGACATCCTCCGGGAAGGGCCGACCGTAGGCGATCCTGGTCTCCTTGCAGCAGTCACCGGTGGCGCAGTCCCGGCTGAGAAAGCCCGGCAGGCCGAGCTCGCCGAGGCTGCCGATGATCCCGATGCCAAACCAGGTCCGGGGATGGATGTCGAAGTGGTCGTTCAGCGGTGAGCCAAGCGTCACGAGGGTCTCGACCAGGTCCGGATTGCGGACGGCAATCACCTTGCCCATCGCCCCTCCCCTGCTCTGGCCGACCAGCAAGGCCTTCTTGCCGCTCGCTTCCACGGAGGCCCTGAGGCGCTGCTCTACGACCTCGACGGTCGCCTGGGTGCAGTCGACGTTCCAGTTTATGCCGCTCCTGGTCATGTTCCAGTCGCCACGCTTGAGCCAGCGGGCCATCGGAGCGAGGCTGGGATCGCCGGCAAGGAAACCCGGAATGAGCATTGCCGGCCGGCCTTCCCCCTGCGGCGGCTCGGGCCACGTCTCGGGATCCCTGGTCGACACCCATTCGTCGTAGAGGCGGTTATGCGGAAGCTTCATCCGGTCCGCGAGGCGGGTGGCATTGTCGACCAGCCAGTTGGTTCCGGCGGAAAAATCAGGCAGTGATGGAATCCCTCCCAGCGGCAGTTCCATGTGATGAATGTTACTCCCCGACGCAGCGGACCGCCCAGGTGTTGCGTCCGGGGAGCTCGATTGCGGTTCGCCCTCAGTCGATCGGACGCCAGCCGCCAAGTCGGTTTTCGATCTCTCTCGCGGCGGCGAGCGCAAGTTCGTCCCGGCCTGGTCCGGCCACGACCTGAACCGAGAGCGGGAGCCCGTTGGCGGTCCAGTAGACCGGAACCACTACCACCGGCAGGCCGGTCATGTTGAACGGGACCGCCATGGGTATCTGGGTCAGGGGTATCCAGGTCGCGCCGTGCCGGGGAGGCCTGGTCAGGAGGAGCGGGCAGAGAAGCACTCCGTCGCCGACCGTCTCGATGACCTGGTCACCAAGTTTCCGGGCCTTCTCGAGGCTGTCACCGGGGCCGGGTTTGAGCAGGCCGCCGTAGGCGATGTAGCCGTAGACGCTGAGCGCCTCGCGGGAGATTCTGGGATCACCCCGGAGGGCCCTCCCCATTTCCCGTGGCCAGCTGAAGTGCTCGCCGCCTCCCAAATCCCGGTTGATGTCGGGCAGCGCCACCTGCCGGAGGATGTTCGAGTAGAGCGTGGACAACCGCTGGATCGGCAGCGAAGGGCTCGGTTCGATCTTCATTCCGGCGGCTCCCAACGCCGCGCCCGCCCGCCTGACGGCCGACTTCACTTCCGGGCTCACCAGCATCGAGCGATTCCCGGTGAAGGTCCGGCAGCTCAGCCCCTCGACTTCGGGTAACTCCACCTCGCCGGAACCGTCAAGGACGCCGAGGGCCAGCGCGAGGTCGTCGACCTTCCTCGCCAACGGGCCGGCGTGGTTCCAGGATCTGACCCGTTCCGGAGGCTCGGGCACGTGGCCCTCGTCAGGTACCCGGCCAGAGGTCGGCTTGAGAGATACGCAGCCATTGTTGGCGGCGGGGTTGCGAAGGCTGCCACCGATGTCACTGCCGAGGCCAAGCGCCGAGCCTCCGGCGGCGATGATCGCAGCCTCTCCGCCGCTGCTGCCACCGGCCGAGAAGCCGGCGCCCCTCGCGCTCTCGGTCCGGCCGAAAACCGGGTTGACGGACTCGAACCCCCAGCACATGTCGGGGATGTTCGTTTTCCCGAGAATGATCGCTCCCGCCTCCCGGAGCCGGGTCACCGCCGGAGCGTCCGTCCCGGCGATGTCGTCCCGGTGAAACCACGACCCCGCAGTGAAGCGGACCCCGTCAACCGGGTAGCAGTCCTTGATCGTCACCGGAACCCCGAACAGCGGAGGAAGGTCTTCGGTGCCCCCCTCGGCGATTCGACGGTCGGCCGCGGCGGCCTCCTCGCGCGCCTGATCGAAGGTCGGCGTGACAACTGCGTTGAGCCGCGGGTTCACGGACTCGATCCGGCTGATGCAGGCCTCCACCGCGTCGGTCGCGGTCAGTTCTCCCCCTCGTATCCGGGCGGCGATCTCGGCCGCCCCGATCCTGCAGACCTCTGAGGATTCGGTCTGCGCCGACATGCTCAGAACCAGGCGTCTTCCATCTCCAGGGTGGTGCGGTCGAGACTGGCAAGGAGGTCGAACTGGGGGTCCGTCTTCGGCAACTCGAAACGGAAGAAGTAACGAGCGGCCTGCCGCTTGCCCTCGTAGAAGTTCCCTTCCTTCCCGGCCGCGGCGAGGTACTGCTGCAACCAGATCCAGGCGATCACGATATGGCCGGCCGCTTCGAGGTAGAGCGTCGCATTTGCGAGCGCCTGCTCCGGGTCGCGGTCTGCCCAGAGCTTGCCGGTGGTCTCCGCCAGACGTCCCATTGCGGCCTGCAGCTTCCCGGCCAGTTCCGCCGCCTCTCCCCCGGCCCCTTCCGCTTCGCTGATCGTGGCCGTGACTACCTCGAAGAGCGCGCCGAAGGCTGCCCCGCCCTGCATCGTGACCTTCCGGCCCAGCAGGTCGAGTGCCTGGATCCCATGGGTGCCTTCGTGGATCGGGTTGAGCCGGTTGTCGCGGTAATGCTGCTCGACGTCGTATTCGCGGGCGTAGCCGTATCCGCCGTGAACCTGGATCGCCAGCGAGTTCGCCTCCAGACACCACTGCGAAGGCCAGCTCTTGGCGATCGGGGTCAGGATCTCCAGCAGGAGCGAGGCCTTCGCACGATCTTCCTCCTCCGGGGCGGTCATTTCCTCATCGACCAGCGAGGAGCAGTAGAGCTCGAGACCGAGCGCTCCTTCCACGTAGCTCTTCTGGGCCAGCAGCATGCGCTTCACATCGGTGTGTTCGGAAATCGGGATCTGCGGGTCCGCCGGATCCTTCGAGGCCAGCGGGCGGCCCTGGGGCCTTTCCCTCGCGTACCTGAGGGACTTCAGGTAGCCGGTGTAGCCGAGAGCCGTCGCGCCGAGGCCGACCCCGATCCTCGCCTCGTTCATCATGTGGAACATGTAGGCGAGACCGCGGTTGGGCTCACCGATCAGGTAGCCGACCGCTCCGGCTTCCCCGCCCGGCTTGTATTCACCTTCGCCGAAGCCGAGCACCGTGTTCACGGTGCCGCGGAAGCCCATCTTGTGGTTCACCCCGGCCAGGACGACGTCGTTTCGCTCGCCGGTCGACCCATCGTCGTTCAGCAGGAAGCGGGGCACGATGAAGAGGCTGATCCCCTTCACCCCGGGAGGTGATCCCGGAATCTTCGCCAGTACGAGGTGAACGATGTTCTCGCCGAGTTCATGTGAGCCACCGCTGATCCACATCTTGTTGCCGAAGAGCCGGTAGGTGCCGTCTTCCTGCGGCTCGGCCTTGGTCGTGATGTCGGAAAGCGAGCTGCCCGCCTGGGTCTCGGAAAGGCACATGGTCCCGTGGAACCGGCCTTCGATCATCGGCTTGACCCAGGTGTCGACCTGTTCTTCGGAGCCGTTGGCGATCAGGAGGTTTGCGGCGCCGGCGGTCAGCATCGGGTAGGCGGTGGTGCCGACGTTGGCTGCGTGAAGCCAGGCGAATATCGCGCTTGAGACGGTGGCCGGCAGGGACATCCCGCCGACCTCTTCCGGCATGGCAGCGGCCATCAAGCCGGTTTCCGTCAGGGTGTCGAGTGCCTCGGCCACCTCGGGAATCAGCACGACCTTGCCGTCATCGCCGATCGCGGGCTCGTTCAGGTCGGCCTTGCGGTTATGCGGCTGGAACTGGTCTTCGGCGACCTGTTCGGCCAGGGTCAGGACGTCATTCCAGTCGTTGACGGTCTGCCCCTGGTAACGGTCGCGTTCGGTGAATCGCTCGACGTCAAGCCATTCGTTGAGCTGAAACTGGACGTCACGTCGGGAGAGGATGTCGGTCATGCACGCAACGGTACTCGCTTCTGATGCATCGCACCTTTCGCGCCTCGCGCGGGTTCAGGAGTAGAGTTGCCGGGTCGGATAAACCGACCGACTGCCAATGTCACGGGAGAGAAAACTTGACTTTTGAACTGAACCGCCTGCGGGTCATCGTGCTCGCGCTGGCGATGCTGCTTACCGCCGCCCTCGTCGTCGAGGTCGCACAACCGGCCGGAGCCGGAGCTTCCACCAAGAAGACCAAGCAGCAGAAGAAGAAAAAGAAGAAGAAGGCCAAGAAGGGTCCGAAGCTCGGACCGGCCGGACTCAAGTTCTACAAGCCGCCGAAGACCATGCCAAAGTCAGGTCACGGCAAGCTGATCTGGCAGCGCAAGGCGGGTGGCGCGGTACCGCTGAAGAGCGCCGCATCTACCAAGCTGGTCCTCTACACCTCGAAGAGCATCTCCGGCAAGACCGTCGCTGTTTCCGGCTCGGTGAGCATCCCGAAGGGCAAGGCCCCCAAGGGCGGCTGGCCGGTCGTCACCTACGGCCACGGCACCACGGGTATCGCGGACAAGTGTGCCCCTTCACGCAACACCAAGGGCGGCATCGCCGATGCCTACATCTCGTACACCGACCCGCAGATGAATCAGTGGCTGCGCGCCGGATACGCGGTCGTCAGGTCCGACTACCAGGGACTCGGCACCCCGGGTGATCATCCCTTCCTCGTCGGCATCCCCGAGGGACGGAGCGTCCTCGACATCGTCACTGCGTCGAGGCAGCTCGGCATGCACATCAGCAACAAGTATCTGATTGCCGGTCATTCACAGGGTGGCCACGCGGCGCTCTGGGCGGCTGGTCTCGCCTCGACCTACAGCAAGGGCAACAAGCTGAAGGGAACCGTCGCCTATGCCCCGGCCTCGAACTTCAAGTTCATGGCTCAGGCCCTGGGTGCTTACACCTCGCCGAATTCGTTCAGCGCCCTGGCAACGCTGCTGGTTCGCGGCATGTCGGTCGCCTACCCCGATATCGACACGAGTCAGTTGCTCTCGGACGAGTTCCTGCCCCTGTACCCCAAGACCAGGACCGACTGCCTTTCGCAGCTCGCGCAGCCGGACAGTCTGGGTGGACTCGCGCCGGCCGACCTGATCCGGGTCGGCTACGACCGGACTCGTATGTACGAGATCCTGGACGCCCAGAACCCCGCGGTCAAGACCGCCGCACCGATTCTGCTGGCCCAGGGTACGGCCGATGCGACCGTGCCGAAGCTCCTGACCGACATGCTTGAGCCGAAGCTGGTCGAGCAGGGCGACAAGGTGGACTACAAGCTCTACGAGGGCGTCGACCACGGCAGCGTCGTGGCGGCCGCGCAGAGCGATGTCATGTCCTTCTTCGAGAAACGTCTGCCCGGCGGCAAGTAGGCGTCTCCAGAACGGAACGAAAGAAGGGGACCCGCGGGTCCCCTTCTTCGTTTCGGTACCCGATTCCGGTTCAGGAGTCCTTCTGTTCCTCCATCCGGGCTTCGAGGGCCTCGCCCCGCTCCTGCAGCTCCGGAGTGAGCGCCTCGCCGAAGTCCTCCGGCTCCATGAACGGCCTGATCTCAATTGACTCGCCGTGATTGAACGGGATGCGTCGTGACCACTCGATCGCCTCGTCGAGTGACTTCACCTCCCAGATCCAGTAGCCGGCAATCAGTTCCTTGGTTTCGGCGAAGGGCCCGTCGGTGACGGTCGGGGTGCCCTCCGGGTAGGTCACCCGCACCCCTTTCTTGCTCGCGTGGAGACCGGCGGCGTCCAGCATCACCCCGGCGTTGACGAGCTCCTCGTTGTATGCCCCCATTTCGGCGAGGTCCTTTTCGGAAGGCATCACCCCGGCTTCGGAATCCTCGGTTGCCTTGACGAACACCATGCAGCGCATCTCAATCTCCTTTGGTTGCGGTTGTGGCCCTTGTCACCGGCCATTTGCATACAAGACGAACGGGGAGCGGCCAAATCGACATCAGGCCGAAGATTTTCTTGAATTCGCCGCCCTTTCGTCCAATACCCGCTTTTCCTGGAGGTTTGCGGTGAGCGTGGAGGCGCGTTCGAATTCAGCCGCTGCTTCCTCGTGGCGGCCGAGCCTTTCGAGTGCGTCTCCCCTTGCGCTGGGCAGCAGGTGATACCCGGCCATCCGCCTGTCGTCGACAAGCCGGTCAATCGCCTCCAGTGCAGCGGCAGGGTCGCCGGCCATCGAGATCGCGACCGCCCGGTTGAGTTCGGCGACCGGAGAGTCTCTGATCGTCGCCAGTTCGTCGTACAGGGCAACGATCTCCTCCCAGTTCGTTTCCCCCGGGGTTGCCGCACGGGCATGACAGGCTGCGATCGAAGCCTGGAGCACATATGGACCCTTGCCGTCCAGACCCCTTGCGAGCTCGAGCCGCTCCAGTCCCCGGCGGATAAGTAGCCGGTCCCACAGGGAGCGGTCCTGTTCGAGCAGAAGTACGGGCGCGCCGTCGGGTCCGATGCGGGCCGGGAATCGCGAAGCCTGGATCTCCATCAGGGCAACAAGGCCGTGAACTTCGGGTTCCCCGGGGGCCAGGCCGGCCAGGATCCGACCCAGCCTCAAAGCTTCCGCGGAAAGGTCGGTTCGCATCCATTCCTCGCCGGCGGTTGCCGAATATCCCTCGTTGAAGATCAGGTAGATCACACCAAGCACCGCGGCCAGCCTTGCCCCCATCTCGTCTTCGGCAGGGGGCTCGAAGCCCACCTCTGATTCCGACAGCGTTCGCTTGGCCCGGACGATCCTCTGCGAAACCGTCGCATTCGAGACCAGAAAGGCCCTGGCGATCTCGTCCGTCGAGAGACCGGCAAGGCTCTTCAGCGTCAATGCCACCTGGCTTTCCGTGGTCAGCGCCGGATGGCAGGCCGTGAAGATCAGGGTGAGGAGGTCATCCCCGATCCTGTCCCCTTCGAAGGCGGCAGCGTGAGGCCCCGGCTCGGGCTCCGCCAGTTCGAGCTCACCGGCGATCTGCCGGTACTTCCCGGCAAGCGACTGGTCCCGTCTTATCCGGTCGATGCCCCGGTTCCGGGCGGTGGCCATCAGCCACGCGGCCGGGTTTTCCGGGACGCCGGTCTCAGGCCAGGTCTCGAGCGCTTTGACCAGCGCATCCTGGGCTATGTCCTCTGCCAGCCCGAAATCGCCCGTGATCCGGGAAAGGGTGGCAATCAGCCTGGCCGACTCGATTCGCCAGACGCCCTCGACCGACTCCGCGGTAGCCTGGCGGCCTCTGCTTGGGGGGTGGGCCGGTTCCATTGGCCCACGATATTGGTCAGCGGCTTATTCGCTTCTCGTATTCGTCCCTGGCGCCGGGAGTGATGTGGGTGTAGATCTTGTCGATCCTGGTCCACTTGCTCACCTTGATCCCGACGCCGGGCGGCAGGATCGAGATCAGGCGGGAGAGTACGTAGCTCGAATGCGGCAACGACACGCGAGGCTTGCCGCTTTCGATCGCCCCGGCAATGCCGGCCGCCATCTCTTCCGGCGACAGCATCGATACGACCGGTGACGAAGAGGTGCCATCCATCATGCCGGTTGACACCGGGCCGGGCATGACGCAGGTGAACTTCAGCCCGCTGTCGTAGAACTCCGAGCGAACCGATTCGGTGAAGCCGACGACGCCGAACTTCGAAGCGGAATAGGCGGCCAGCCCCGCGACACCGGTGATTCCGGCAAGCGAAGCGATGTTGACGACCTGTCCGCGACCCCGGGGCAGCATGAGCCGGATCGCCTCGATGGTCCCGTTCATCACGCCCTTGAGGTTGATGTCAATTGTCCGGTCGGTCATGGCCGGATCCTGCTCGAGGATGTTGGGCGAAGCCGGCGCAATCCCCGCGTTGTTGACGAGGACGTCGATCGGTCCGAACTCCGATTCCACCATCTCCAGGTGTTCCCTGAAGGCATCGCGGTTGGTCACGTCGAGGCCGAATCCGGCCGCTCTGGTGCTGAGTTTCTCCGCTTCCTGCCCGGCCAGGTCTCCGTCGATGTCGGACATGATCAGGCGGTGGCCGCGGGAGGCCAGGATCGTGGCAGTGGCCAAGCCGATCCCCCGTCCGGACCCGGTAATGACGATCGTCTTTGGCGTAGTGCCCTGGGAATTACTCATGGATTCATTTTGGCATATGAGACACGAAGCGTTGTCAGTTCTTGCGCGCTACTTCAGGAACTGGCCGGCAACGCAGGCGAATGCCGCCACCTGGTTCTCGATCAGCTCGTCGATCTCGATTTCGATGTACCCGAGCACATAGTCGATCAGCTGTTCGTTCACCGAGCCCACCAGGCCCAGGGAGACGACGTCGAGCTGTAAGGGGCCGACCTCTTCGCGCCCGCCGAGTTCCCTGACACGGTCGGCGACTATGCCGGCGAAGGTGTGGATGGTTTCACGACGCTTGTGCTCCATCTCCGGGCTCACCCCGACCACTTCGATTTCCTGGATTCGCGCCCGGCGGGGATCGCGGGTCAGTTCCTGGGCGAAGGCGGTCAGTCCGTCCCGCATCGATTCCTCCAGGTCGTCGGCAGAGTCTTCGATCGCCTTCACCGTCGCTGCACGGCAGTCTTCGTGAATCATCGAGTTGATGGCATCAAGCAAACTCTCGCGGTCTTCGAAGGCCTCGTAGAAATAGCGCTCGGTCAGGCCGGCTTCCTCACAGATCGCCTTGACCGGGGTGTTCCTGTACCCCCGGGTCCCGAACAGCTCGATCCCGGCGTCGATCAGTCGCTCCCTGCGCCCGGCACGACGTTCCTGGATCGTCTGTCCGCGCCAGGTCCTGCTTGTCCCTGAGTTGGCTTCGGCCATCAGCCTGCGTTTCTCAACTCGACCAGTTCGGCCAGGTCTTCGTTGCTGAGTTCGGTCAGGGCGGCCTCGCCGGTGCTGACGATCGCGTCCGCCAATTCCCGCTTGGTCTCGTGGATCGAGGCGATGCGATCCTCGATCGTGCCTTCGGCAATCAGGCGGTGCACCTGGACCGAGTTCTGCTGACCAATCCGGTGGGCCCGGTCGGTCGCCTGCTCTTCCACCGCCGGGTTCCACCAGCGGTCGTAGTGGATCACGTGATCTGCCCGGGTCAGGTTGAGCCCGGTGCCGGCCGCCTTCAGAGAAAGCAGGAAGACGGGCACCTCGCCGTCCTGGAACCTCTCCACCATGCGCTCGCGCTGCCGGACCGCAGTGCCGCCGTGAAGCAGCATCGCGTCGATGCCGCGTTCCTTGAGGTGCCTGGAAAGCAACCTGGCCATCGCCACGTACTGGGTGAAGACGAGTACGGAGCTGTCCTCGCTGAGGATTGTGTCCAGCAGTTCGTCGAGCAACTCGAGCTTGCCTGACCGCTCGGCGAGCGGAGTCCCGTCTTCGCCGAGGAACTGGGCCGGGTGGTTGCAGATCTGTTTCAGCGAGGTCAGGAGCTTCAGAACGAGGCCGCGCCGGTTGATTCCCTCGGCGGTCCGGATCTGGAGCATGTTCTCGCGGACCGCAGCCTCGTAGAGCTTGATCTGTTCGGGAGTGAGCTCGACCGGCTGGTCGGTGATCGTCTTCGGCGGCAACTCCGGCGCGATCCCGGGATCGGACTTGCGGCGCCGCAGCAGGAAGGGCCGCACCAGGCGGTTGAGCAGGCGGGTCGCGGACTCGCTGCCCTCCATTTCGATCGGGTCGGCCCACTTCTTGCGGAACGAGCCGAGGCTGCCCAGCAGGCCCGGGGTCGTCCAGTCGAGGATCGCCCAGAGCTCGCTGAGGTTGTTCTCCACTGGCGTACCGGTGAGGGCGACCCTGGAGCGGGCGGGAATCGTGCGAAGTGCCTTGGCTCCGGCGGAGCGGGGATTCTTGACGTGCTGGGCCTCGTCGGC
>JAGQUR010000166.1 GCA_020438395.1 Solirubrobacterales bacterium
TATGCGGCGAGACCGCGATCTTGCATGAAGTCAAACCTCCCGTGGCTTGTATCGATTGCGCCCCACCGTTAGCGGCGAGCGGTGGCAGTCTAACCAGAGCCCGGAGCCGACAGTTGTGAAGCGCAATACGGGGTCGCTTGTGTGGGCCTTGAAATATACGCCGATGATTGCCCGGATCCCGTCCCAGCCGGATTGGATGGGCGCTTTCAGCCGAGCAGGCGGTCGGCCAGGTCCGGCAGCTCACGGGCCATCCGCGAGCGGGGAACGACCAGTTCCAGTCCGGCTTCCCGTCCCCGGTTCCGGGTTTCGACATCGACATGGGAGTAGAAGCCGATCGCCGGAGCGGGCAGGGCGGCGATCGATTCCGCCTCGACCGCTTCCAGATCGCAGACGACCAGGTCGAAATCGAACTCTTCCCCTGACGGTGGCGCCGGCAGAACCTTCACTTCGTGGCCCGCCGCGCCCAGCATTGCGCCGACCCGGCTCGACAGCATCAGGTCGGGAACAACCGCGAGGACCCTGGCCACGACCGGCTCAGATCGACCGGCGCTGGCGGAACTCTTCGCGCACGCTTTCCGGACGGCCCCACATCTGGACCACTTCGGAGCGCCCTTCCCGGACTTCGCGCAGGACCAACTCGCCGGCAAAGCCTTCGTTGTCGAGCCGGCGGAGAACACCGAGCACTGTCTGTGGCGCGGCAGCCTTGCCGAAGTTGTGGGCGACCGGCACGCGCCAGTGCCACTCGGCTCGCGAATAGGGCTGGGCGTTGATCAGACTGAGGTGGACCGAAGCGTCTATGTAGCGGTCTTCGTCGTCGATCCGCAGGTCGAATTCAAGGTCCGTCCAGTCGGCCGGCAACGAATCGAGCACATCCTGAAAGTCCTGAGCAAGAGCCATCGACGCGAAGCCTAGCGCGACCCCGTCGTAGAATCGGTTCATGTCATCGGTGACCCTGCCCGACCTCGACGCCGAATACCGCCAGGTCCGCGAGGAATGTGGCCTGCTCGCCGGCGCCACCAGGGACTGGATCGAGGTGACCGGACCCGATGCGTCCGAGTACCTCCAGAGCCAGGTGACCAACGAAACCGAGGATCTCGCGACCGGCTCCGGCACCTATGCCGCGCTGCTGGACCGCAAGGGCCACCTCCAGGCAGACATGCGGATCCTGCGGCTCGACGATGAGAGTTTCCTCCTGGACACGGAACCGGCCGCCGGCCCCGCCCTGCTGAAGCATCTGGGCATGTACAAGATCGGCCGCAAGGTCGAGGTGGAAGGAACCGAACGTTCCCTGCTTTCGCTGGTCGGCCCGGGCTCGGTCGAGGTGACCGGGCTCGCCCCGGGTGTCGAAAACGATTTCACCGAAGCAACCATCGCCGGAGCCGAATGTCTGGTCGTGGTGACCGCGAACGGACTCGATGTGATCTGTGCCCCGGAGGCCGAAGATGCGGTCCGGACCCAGCTCGAAGCCGACCGGGCCGTGCCCGTTTCAGAGGCCGCGGCGGAGATCCTCCGGGTCGAGAGCGGCCGCCCCCGGTTCGGGATCGACATGACGGAAGAGAACATGCCGGCCGAGGCGGGGATCGTGGAACGGGCGGTCAGCTTCACCAAGGGCTGCTACATCGGCCAGGAACCGGTTGCCCGGCTCCACTACAAGGGGCGGCCCAACCGGCATCTCCGCGGGCTGAAGCTCGCGGGCCCGGTGAGCCCGGGTGACCCTGTGCAGCTGGATGAGAAGCCGCTGGGCGAGATCGGAACCGCGGTGCTTTCACCGGCATCCGGCCGGATCGCCCTGGCGATCCTCCGCAAGGAGGCAGAACCGGGATCGACAGTCTCGGTCGAAACGGGCGAGGGCCCGGTCGAGGCGCAGGTGGTGGAACTTCCCTTCGTGGAAGGATTCGCAACATGAGCGAAGCTCGCCATCAGGGACTCGGGGGCGGCAAGCTGGGAGCGGACAGCCCGCTTTTCGGCGGACCCGGCGACGAGCTGAACGGAAACGGGGCCGCCCATGGAACGGTCCGCGACCCGGACGAGGCCCCGGCCTGGGATCCCCATCAGGATGATTTCGCCGACGATTTCGCCGACTCGAGGGAAGCGGCAGCCGAGGAGGCGAACCGGGCTGCGGAGGAACTCCTGAAGCTGGTTGATTTGCGGGACCTGCTTCCGGCCTCGGAACCGGATCGGGCGCTCGATGACTGGGGCCGCTCGGAAACCGTGGTTTCCCTGATGGAACCGATCCTGAACTTCTATTACCGCTACTGGTTCCGGGTCGAGGTCGAGGGGATCGAGAACATCCCCTCCGAGGGCGGCGCCCTGATCGTCTCCAACCATTCCGGCGCCCTCCCCCCTGACGCCCCGATGATCATGCAGGCGATCCGTAACGAGCACCCCGCCCCACGCCCTCTCTACATGCTCGGCGAGCACTGGTTCAAGGGGTATCCGGGAGTCTCGATGCTGGTCAACAAGATGGGACTCGTTCCGGCCCACCGGGAAAACGCTCAGCGCCTGCTCCATGACGAGGGTCGTCTCGCGGTGGTCTTTCCGGAAGGCCAGAAGGGAACCCGCAAGGTCTACTGGCAGCGCTACCACCTGCGGCGGTTCGGCCGGGGTGGTTTCGTCCGGACCGCGATCAGGGCCCGGGTCCCGATCGTCCCGACGGCGGTGATCGGCGCGGAGGAATCGGCACCGATATTCGCCCATTTCAAGCTGCTCCAGAAACTCTCCGGGCTGATCTACTTCCCGCTCACCCCCTCGTTTCCCCATTTCGGGCTGATCGCGCCGCTCATGTACCTGCCTTCCAAGTTCAAGATCCGCTTCATGGAGCCGGTCGACATGGCGGAATACCCGGTCGAGACGATCGACGATCCGGCCGAGATCCAGGTGATCAGCGAACGGCTCCGGGCCCGGATCCAGCATCAGCTCGATGACATGCTCGCGGCCCGCGAGTCGGTGTGGACCGGTTGACGCCACGAGGTGGGATACATTTCGGGCCGTGAGGGGAACCTGGGTCACAGCCGCAGCCCTGATGGCTGCATGCGCCGCACTTGCTGGTTGTGGCTCCTCCACCCATGAGAACGAACCCAGACCGCCGGTCCCGACCGTGGTCAGCGTTTCCGTCGGTGAGGACGAGATCAGCGCCAATGCGGCAATCGGGCGAGGAGTCGGCGAGCCGGGCGCCCGTCAGCCCTACCTGAACCAGAACCGGAACGCGCCGCAGAACCAGGCTGATCGCGCCGCGCCCGCAGTGGTCAACGTCGCGGTCGCCAATCTGACCGACCGGGCCACGACCCTCCGCATGCAGGGTCCGGTGAGCCGGGTTCTCGCCCTAACCCCGGGCGGCTCCGGCTCATTCGACATGGCGCTGCCGACCGGGATCTACCTGTTCAGCTCGCCTGCCAGCAGCGGCACCGCCCGCCTCAACGTCGGGCCGAGCCGGGTCTCCTCCGGCGGCGACGTCCTTCTTCCCTGACCGCATGTCATCCGGTCTTCGCCGGTTGACCACTGGAACCCGCCCCTCTCATTCGAAGTAACTATTGGTTGGAAGGGGCTCTGCGGAGTGGCGTCAAGGACAGGTACCATTCGACGGAACTTTCAGGTCCCAACCTAACCCCCGAGAGGAACGAAGTGTCTGTAGACCTCGCTGATGTGAGCAAGCTTGACGTGCAGCCGGGAGAGCTGCCCGAGAAGATGGCCGCCTGGGTCATCCGTAAGGAGACCGAAGGTGAGCCCACCGAAGCCTTCAAGCTCGAGGACATCGAGACCCCCGAGCCCGGTGCCTTCGAAGTAATCGTCCGCGTGATGGCGGCCGGGGTGAACTTCAACAACGTCTGGGCTGCCCTCGGCAAGCCCGTCTCGGTCTTCGGTTACGGCGACCACCCCGAGTACGGCCACCACATCGGCGGTTCCGACGCTTCCGGCATCGTCTGGAAGGTCGGCGAAGGCGTGACCCGCTGGAAGGTCGGCG
>JAGQUR010000035.1 GCA_020438395.1 Solirubrobacterales bacterium
GAGCTCGCCGCCTCGATCATCAAGTGCACCCTGTTCGGGGCGATCATCGCGATCGTCTGCTGTTACAAGGGCATGACCGCCACCGGTGGTGCGGCCGGAGTCGGCCGGGCCGTCAACGAGGCGGTCGTCACCGCCCTGCTCGGCGTCTTCATCTTCAACTACCTGTTCACGCAGACCATGCTGGCGACCAACCCCGACATCCAGACGATCAAGTGATGGCCGGCAGCTGGCTACAGGTCCCTCGCGAGTGGCTCGAATCAATCGGCGAGATCGCCCGCTTCTGTGGCGCGGTCATGGGTCTGGTCTTCTCCGGACGGGTTTTCAAGTACTTCGGCGAGGTCCTCAACCAGGCCGGCATCCTGATCCTCGGTTCGACCACGGTGATCTGGGGCCTGGTCTTCGTGCTCGGCCTGCAGTGCGGCATCGAAGGGGCGTACTTCAACCGCTCGGTCGGCGCACCTGCCTACGCAGGCGTCTTCGCCGCCTGGTGCGACCTCCGCGAGGTCATCCCCTACGCATTCGGCTACATGATGTCGGCCAAGGTTGGCACCGGCATCGTCGCCGAGCTCGGCGCGATGCGGATCTCGGATGAGATCGACGCGCTCGAGGTGATGGGCGTGCCACCGGTCACCTTCCTCGCTGCCACCCGGCTGCTCGGGGCCTGGATCACCCTGCCTTTCATGTACATCGCGGCGATCGGTGTCGGCTACCTCGCCTCCTACATCGCCGTGGTCGAGCAGATCGGCGACGTTTCTTCCGGTGGCTATCAGCTGATCTTCTGGATGTTCCAGAACCCCCCGGATGTCTTATTCAGCCTGATCAAGGCAATGACGATGTCAACCGCCATCGTCCTGGTCGGCTGTTACTACGGCTACACGGCCTCGGGCGGACCGGTCGGCGTGGGCACCGCGACGGCGAAATCGATGGTTCTGAACATTGTGCTGGTGCACATCATCGGTATGTTGGGGACTCTGGTTTTCTGGGGTGCGAACCCGAGAGCACCGATTGGAGGGTGAGAGTTTGAGCGACACAGAAGAAACACCGGATCCGCAGGCATCGGACGAGACTCCGATCAACTCTCCCGAGGTCGAGGCCGCGATCGAAAAGACCGAAGAGCCGGAAATCGCCGGTGAGATGGAGGCCGCGGACGAGGCCGTCGCTTCCGACGATTCGATCGCCGAAGGCGAGCAGCAACTCGAGGACGCCGAGTCGGCCCAGCTGGCGGTAACCGATGAGCCGGAACCTTCCAACGGCAAGGGATTCGTCGCCACCGACGGCGCCGTGCTGGGCAAGGACTTCGTCATCCCCGGAGTGGGCCCCGGTGACAACGATCCGTACAAGTGGCATACCGGACCCAAACAGGTGACCACCAACAATGCGATCGAGATCGTCGACGTGGTCAAGCAGTTCGGCCGCACCCGCATTCTCAACGGTCTCAACCTGGGACTCCCCGACGATCAGATTTCGATGGTTCTCGGCCCCTCGGGCACCGGCAAGAGCGTGCTGATCAAGCACATCGTCGGTCTGCTCTACCCCGATCACGGAGACGTGATCGTGAAGGGTGACTCGGTTCCGGACCTCAGCGACGACGACCTCTTCGAGATGCGCAAGAAGTTCGGGCTGCTCTTCCAGGACGGCGCCCTCTTCGGCTCGATGAACATCTTCGACAATGTCGCCTTCCCGCTCCGGCAGCACACAGACAAGGGTGAGGACGAAATCGAGCACATCTGCGAGCGCCGCCTGCGCGAGGTCGGTCTCGGCGAAGCCCACTTCAAGATGCCGAACGAGCTCTCCGGCGGCATGCGCAAGCGCGCCGGGTTCGCCCGGGCGCTGGTGCTCGACCCGGAGATCGTCATGTTCGACGAGCCGGACTCCGGCCTTGATCCGGTCCGCACCGCTCTGCTCTGCGAACTGATCAAGGAAGTCCATGCCGAGAGCGGCGGCTGCTACATGGTGATCAGCCACGACCTCGGCACCGCCCGCCGGATCGCCGACTTCATCGCAGTGCTCTGGAAGGGCCGGATCGTCGAAAGCGGACCGAAGGACGAGCTGTTCGAATCGGACAACGAGTTCGTCCACCAGTTCCTGCAGGCCGACGTCGTCGGCCCGCTCGCGATGGACTGAGATGTCGAAGTTCTTCGGCGGTGTCGCCGCGGCCACCGCCCGCCGGCCCTGGCCGGTGCTGATCATCGCGGTGATCCTCAGCGTGGTCTCGATCTGGGCCGCGAGCGGCATGGGTACCCAGAACGTGACCGATGCCTTCTTCGACCGGGACTCGACCGCCTACCGTCAGACCGCCGAGGCTGACCGCGAGTTTGGGACCGACCCGGTCGTGATCATGGCCAAGGGTCCGCTGGTCGAGACCCTCAGCACTTACAACCTGAACCGCCTCGCGACCCTGGAGACCTGCCTCGCCGGAAGGATCAAGCAGGGCAGGGGCCGCCTGTTCCGGATCTGCCGCGATATAGCCGACCTTCACCCGGCCAAGGTGATCGCCGGGCCGGCGACCTTCCTCGGCCGTGCAGTTGCCGGCATTACCGAGGTCTACAACCGCCAGATCAAACGTCTGGCATCGCTGCCCGATACCCCTGCAGGAAGGGCGGAAAGGAACCGGCTGCTGGCGATGGCCGCCCAGGTCGTTTCCAGGTACGGGCTGACCCAGGCGCCCAGCCTCGAGGACCCCACCTTCGTGCGCAGGGTGGTCTTTGGCGAGGGCGGGGTCCGGGCCGGCCCGAAACCGAAGCTGAACTACCTGTTCCCCTCGTCCGACGCCGCCCAGATCGTGATGCGCCTGCGCAGCGACCTGACCGAAAAGCAGCGATCGCGCGCGATCGATCTCATCAAACAGGCGGTGAACGACCCCTCGATCAAGCTCCGGAAGTCGGATCTGGTCGTGTCCGGATCGCCGGTCGTCTTTGCCGGACTGAACGACGAACTGCCGGTGCGGGTGCTGGTCCTCGCCGCGGTGGCGGTGCTGCTGATGAGCCTCGCCCTCTTCTTCGCGTTCGGTTCGATCTGGCGCCTCTTGCCGCTCGGCCTGGCCCTCGGCGGCCTCGCACTCGCGGCCGGCGTGCTGCGCCTGTCGGGGGGAGAGTTCTCGCTGGCGTCGCTTGGTGCTGCCCCGATCCTGATCGGCCTGACCGTCGACTACGCGGTCCAGCTGCAGGCCCGTTTCGACGAGACGGAGAAGTTGCCGGCGCCTCAGGCTGCCGGTGAGGCGGCGATGCTCGGCGTGCCGATGATCGCTACCGCCTGCGTGGCGACCGCGGCCGGCTTCGGGGCCCTCGCGTTCTCTTCCCTGCCCCTGGTCTCGCAATTCGGGCTGCTGCTCGGTGGCGGGGTTCTGATCTGTTTCCTTTTCACCTTCCTGACCTGCTTTGCCCTGCTGGCGATGCGCGGGCCGCGGCGGCCGGATCAGCGACACGGCCGCGTCATCACCTTTGCGCGGACGGTGGTCAAGCCCGTCCTGGCCACCGCGATCACCGCGCCCGGACGGGTGCTGCTGCTCTCGATCCTGCTTGGTGCGATCGGCTGGGCGGTTAGCACCCAGTCGGAAGTCCGTAGCGAGATCAGCCAGCTCCTGCCGTCCCGCGCCGGGGTGGTGCAGGACCTGCTCGACGTCGAGGACACGACCGGGGCATCGGGCGAAATCGACCTGATCGTCAGGGCTCCGGACGTGACCAGCCCGGCGGTCGTTGCCTGGACCGATCAGGTCCGCAACCGGATCCTCGAACAGTCCGGATACGGGGGAGAGGATCCGAGTTGCGTGGGAGCCGAACTCTGTCCCGGACCGGCGATCCCCGACTTCGTCGACCCGACGGCAAGGGGTCTCACTTCGGCCGAGGTGCGCAGCGTGATGAAGGCGTTGCCGGTGAGCGAACGGGAGGCGATGATCGCCGGTGGCCTGGCCGGCAAGGAAGATCCGACCGTGGCGAAGGTCGCATTCGCCCTGAGGTCAGGCTCGGTTGACAGGCAGCAGGAGGTGATCGACCGCATGAACCGGGCCGTGAGTGAATCCCGTGGGGGCAAGGGACCGCCTCCCGGCGTGAGTGCCAAAGTGACCGGCCTGCCGGTGGTGGTCGCCACCTCGGCCAGTGACCTGGCCGATTCCCGGTACCTGCTGGTCGCGGCCGGGATCTTCGCGATCGCCCTGGTTCTGTTGCTTGTCTACCGCTCACCCCGCCGCGTTCTCGTGCCGCTGGTGCCGATCGTGGTCGCCGGTGGCTGGTCGGCCCTGATCGTCACCGCCCTCGACCTTTCGCTCAATCCGCTTTCGACCGTGCTGGCGGTCCTAGTCACCGCGATCGCCACCGAATTCGGGGTGATCATCTCGGGGAGGTATTTCCAGGAACGGGAAGCCGGGGCGACCCTCGCCGGTGCCCTGCGGGTCACCTACGGCAGGACCGGCCTCGCCGTTGCGACATCGGGCCTGACCGCAATCGCCGGCTTTGCCGCCCTCGGGTCGAGTGATGTGGCGATGCTTCGTGACTTCGGGCTCATCGCCGTGGTCGACCTCGCCGTCGCCCTGGCCGGGGTCGCTCTCGTCCTGCCGGCGATGCTTGTCTGGCTGGAGCGGCGGTGAAGGACCGGCAGAAGAAGCCGTTCAACTACATGACTCTGGTCGGGATCATTTTCCTGGTCGTTGTGCTGATCGCGCTGGTAAACATGCTCAGGACATCCGACTCCGGAACGGTCGGGATCGGGCAGGTCGGGATTGGCGACAAGGCCGCGCCATTCGCTGTTCCGCTGGCGATCTCCGATCTCGACGGCGACGCCAACGTCGACCCCGGGGAAGCCTGCTCGGTGGAGGGTGCCGACGTGCTGAGGATCTGCGACTACTTCGACCGGCCGCTGGTGATGTCGTTCTGGTTCACCAAGGGCGCCTCCAGCTGCATCGACCAGCAGGACATCTTCGATCAGGTTGCCGCCCGGTACCGGGCAAAGGCTGGTTTCGTGTCGATCAACGTTCGCGATGATCGTGACCGGGTCAGGGAGCTGATCAGGGACCATGGCTGGAAGGTCCCGGTCGGTTACGACCGGGACGGAGCGGTCTCGAACATCTATCGGGTGGGGGGATGCCCGACCTTCCTCTTCTTTCGCAAGGGCGGGGTGCTCGAGGACGCGGAAATCGGTAGCACGGACACCCAGGAGCTGGGAGCGCAGGTACGCTCCCTGATCGATGGCGAGTCGAAGGCAACGCAGCAGGAAAGCACGTCGGGCGCGGACCCCGGTTCCGCCGGCTGAGGCCGCGGGGCGCTCCGAGCCGGATCCGTCCGAACCCGATGCCGGCGAAGCGCTGACCAAGACCAGGCGTCCCGAGCACAGAACGAGGTTCGGCCGATGGGCAGATCAGATCGAGAAGACCGTGGACGAGCGTCCGCCGGCGGTCTGGGGCAACTTTCCCCTCAGCCCGCTGGCGGTTCTGGCCGGGCTGGTCCTGATCATCATCGGGGTCATCCGGACGGACCCGGTCCTGATGACGATGGGCGTGGGTGTAGCCGCGGTAGGCGGACTCGAGCTCGTGCTGCGAGAGCATTTCACCGGCTTCCGGTCCCACACCACCCTCCTGGGCGGGATCGTGTTCGTGGCAGCGGTCTGGATCAGCTTCTATGTCGCCCACGTGGTGCTCTGGGCCTGCCTGGCGATCGGGGCGGCTCTCGCGCTTCCGGCACTCTGGTTTTTCCGGAAGCGATTCGAGAAAGCTTCAGGCGGCCTCACCTACAAGCTGAGGTGAGGCCGCCGGACCCTAGTGGGGGCGTAGCTGGCTGACGAGCAGCATGCGCTGGCGCTCGGTCAGGGTGTCAAGCCTCTTGTTTTCGCTCAGGCCTACCGAGGCCAGGAGCTTTCGGGTCCGGGTCCGGCCCCAACGGGGCTGGGCACGGAGCAGTTCCGAGAGAGTCATCGTCTCGGTCTGCCAGGGACATTCGGCGATCACTTTCGTGACCGAAACCTCACCGCTGGCGATTGACCGCTTCAAGGCGGCGCGGGCAAGTCGAACCCGGTTCGCTCGTTCGAGGGCCTGCAGGTGCTGAGGCAAAGGACTGCTGGCAATCGAATTCGAATCGGCGGTGGCGGCAACTTCCACGGGCGGTCCTCCCTTCGGGGGATGGTTCGTATGACTGGATGGCATGGGGTGGCTGACCCGGGATCCTCTTTCCCGGGAGGCTCTTCTCCCCCGCCTGGCGCCGGGCTTCCGTCCGACTCAGGCGATAAGGGCAACATAGACAAGTTGGCCGGAGCGGGCAATACCCGGAAGGCCGAACTTTCGCTAAGAGCAGGTTTTTTCTTTCGGCCGAATTTTCTTGTCGGCCGGGAGCATCGGCGGTAAGGTCGTCTCAGCGGAGAACTGAACATCGTTCGGTCACTTCGAAAAATCAGTGGCCTCCAGTCCGACCAGGGCCACATACAGATGGGAGAGAGAGTGTCGAAAGCAATGAAGCTGCTGCTCGGTCTCGGAGCCCTGGCCATCGTGGCCATGGTGGTCGTTGCCTGCGGCAGCAGTGACGACTCATCGGATGGCTCGAACACCATGGCGGGCGTGAGCACCGACACCTGCGGCAAGATGAACTACGGAGGCGACGGCTCGCCCGACGCCCTGATCGTTTCCGACCTGCCGCTTCAGGGCGACTCGGCTGATCGTTCCAAGCAGATGAACGACGCGGTCACTCAGGTACTCGAATCCGCGGGCTGGAAGTCCGGCGATACGACGATCGGATTCCAGGCATGCGATGACTCGCTCGCAGACACCGGCCTCTGGGACGAGCAGACCTGCAAGGACAACGCCACTGCCTACGCTGAGGACAAGAGCGTGATCGGGGTGGTCGGCACCTACAACTCCGGTTGTGCGCAGGCGATGATCCCGATCCTGAACGAGGCCGACGGTGGTGCCGTCCCGATGGTCTCTCCCGGCAACACGGCGATCTGCCTGACCGAGTCGGCCGACACCTGCACCGACGGAACTCCCGATTCGCTCTATCCGTCCGGTGATCGCAACTACGCGCGGGTGGTCCCGAACGATGCGGCCCAGGGAGCGGGTCTCGTCACCTACGCGGTGGAGAACGGCGTCAAGCGGGTAGCGGTCCTCTACGCGGCTGATGACGACACCTCCTACGGGCAGGCCCAGACCTTCATCAACGCATCGAAGCCGGGTGGAGTGACGGTCACCGAGCAGCTCGAGTGGGACCCGGAGGCGAAGAACTACACGGCCCTGATGAACAAGGTGAAGAAGAGCAATCCGGACGCGATCCTTCTGGCCGGCCTTACCGAGCAGAACGGCGGCCAGCTGATCAAGGACAAGGTTTCGGTCCTGGGTCCGAATGACGGTGAAGTCGGACTGATGGCGCCGGACGGCTTCGCGCAGCAGTCGACGATTGACGAGGCCGGCGCGGCTTCGGCCGGGATGATCGCCTCGGTGCCGGGTCGTACGCCGGAGCTGCTGCCGGGCACCGGCAAGCAGTTCGTCAACCAGCTCAAGTCGAAGACCGGCAACCAGCCCGTGGAGCTCTACGCGCCCTACGCGGGCCAGGCGGCACAGGTCCTGCTCGATGCCATCGATTCGGCGGGCAATGAGCGTGGCGCCGTGGCGTCAGCCCTCTACGGGATGAAGATCACGGACGGGATCACCGGCAGCTTCACGATCACCGACACCGGTGATCTGGACGTCAGCCCGATCACGATCAGCAAGGCCGGCACGGAGTTCGAGCCGGTCGAAGTGGTCGAGCCGAAGGCGAAGCTGATCAACGCCGCCAGAGGTCAGAGCTAGGCGAGGGAACGGATCCCGGCGTACCGGTCTCCTCGACCCGAAACGTCGTCGGCCGGCACGCCGGGATCCGTTCAACCTTGCGCCACCTCCGAATCCATCCGGCCCAAGCTTTGACGCCACGCTCCGGGATCCGTTCTTCCGGGGCGATTGACGAAGGCAGCGTCGTCCTGAGGGCCTCCGGGAGCGCCCGGGCCTATTCGGTGAGGGTGGGGAAGTCCTTGATGACCTCAGAGATGATGCCCAGGGCCTTGTCGAGCTGTTCCTTTTCGTGTGTGGCCATGAGGCTGGTCCTGAGCAGGGCTCCCGACGGCGGCACCGCCGGGTGGATCGCCACGTTGCAGTAGACCCCGGCGTCGAAGAGTGCCTTCCAGAGCAGCACTGCGGTCCAGTCCTCACCGACCACGACCGGCACGACCGGAGTGTCCGCGACGGAGCCGTCAGGCATGGTGCCCGGCTGGACGACCTTGAGGCCCAGGTCCTCGAGGCCGTGGCGGAGGTAGCGGGCGTTCTCGAGCAGACGGGCGAACAGCGGGGCGCCTTCGCTCCGGCAGATCTTCGTCGCTTCGAGTGCGGCTCCGACCGCGGCGGGCACACCGGAAGCGCTGAAGATGAACGAGCGTGAGGTGATCCGCATGTAGTCGACCACGTCGTGATCGCCGGCGATGAAGCCGCCGCAGGAGGCGAGGCTCTTGGAGAAGGTGCCCATCCTGAGGTCGACCTCGTCCTCCAGTCCGAACAGCTCGGTGGCACCGGCGCCACGCTCGCCGAGCACGCCCACGCCGTGAGCTTCGTCAACCATGATCCGGGCGCCGTAGTGCTTCGAGAGCTCGACCACCCGGGGCAGGTCGGGCAGGTCACCCTCCATCGAATAGACGCCGTCGACGACCACCAGGACGCCGCCGCCGTCGCCGGCCGCGCGCTGGAGCATCTTCTCCAGCTTGTCCATCTGGTTGTGACGGAAGGGCCGGAGCTTCGCCCCGGAAAGTTTGCAGCCGTCGAGCAGGGAGGCGTGGTCCCCGGAGTCGCAGATCACGGTGTCGGCCGGCCCGAGCATCGCCTGCAGGCAGCCGACGTTGGCCTGGTAGCCGGTCGAGAAGACGATCGCGTCCTCGGTGTTCATCCAGCCGGCCAACTGCTCCTCGAGCTCGACGTGGATCGGGGTGGTGCCGTTCAGGAGGCGCGAACCGGTGACCCCGGTGCCGTACTGGTCCAGCGCCTCCCGGGCCGCATTCTTGACCCGGTCGTCACCGGTCAGCCCGAGGTAGTTGTTCGAGCCGAGCATGATCGTCTCCCGGCCTTCCATCTCGACCACGGGACCGGCCTGTGAGGTGAGCAGGCGGAAGTAGGGGTTCAGCCCGCCTTCGTTGGCGGCTTCGAGCTGCTCGCGGCGCTCATGGTTCTTGACCTTCTCGAAGAGGTCGATCGGTGCTGTCGTGCTCTCGGTCATGCCGAAAGTGTAATTCGCCGGCCCCGTGAGGCCGATCGCGTATACATAGCCATCGATGAACGAAGAGAGCAACGGAATCGAAGTTGAAGGGCTCGTCCGCCAGTTCAAGAACGGGCCGAGGGCGGTTGACGGGATCAGCCTGACCGTCGAGCCGGGGGAGATATACGGCTTCCTCGGGCCGAACGGCGCAGGCAAGTCGACCACCGTGCACATGCTGACCACCCTGCTGCCCCCGACCGCGGGATCCGCCCGGGTCGCCGGGCTTGACGTCGCGACCCGCGGGGCCGAGGTGCGGAAGGTGATCGGTGCCGCCCTGCAGGAGGCGGCGCTCGATCCGAACCTGACCGGGCGCGAACACATGAAGCTGCAGACCGCCCTCCACGGGCTGCCCAAGGAGGAACGGGTACGTCGCGGCGACGAGCTGATCGAGCGGGTTGGCCTTTCCGACGCCTCCGACCGCCGGGTCGGCGGATATTCGGGCGGCATGAAGCGCCGCCTCGATCTCGCACTGGCCCTGGTTCACCGGCCGAGAGTCCTCTTCCTCGACGAGCCGACAACCGGCCTCGACCCGCAGAGCCGCGCTTCGCTCTGGGAGGAAGTGACGAGGCTCTCGACCCGGGACGGGGTGACCGTTTTCCTGACCACCCAGTACCTCGAGGAAGCCGACCAGCTCGCGAACCGGGTCGGGATCATTGACGCCGGCAAGATTGCCGCCGAGGGAACTCCCGCGGCCCTCAAGGCGGAGATCGGCCGGCCCAGCGTCGAGGTTCTGCCGGTCGATCCGGCCCGCAGGAAAGAGGCCGAAGACATACTCCTCCGTTTCGGCAGCGCGGTCCCGGCGGCCGGCGAGGCGCTCAGCGTCCGGCTCAACGAAGGCATCGAGGAACTCGCGGCAATCGTGCGGTCCTTTGATTCGGCCGGAATCGAACTGGCCAGCCTCGGCCTGAACGAACCCACGCTCGATGACGTTTTCCTCGCCAAGACCGGTCGGCACCTCGAGGGAGCCGGGGAGGCAGAAAGCGCCGAAATGCCATTGCCGGCTTCCGATCCGGACGAACAGGCGGGACCGGCATGAGCGGGGCCGTAGCGACCGCCGGAGTCGGGGTCGCAGACCCGGGCGCGCCGGACCCCGGCCCGTCGCCCTTGCCGATCCAGATCTCGGCCATGGCGAGCCGCTCGATCAAGCGGCTGATCCGCCAGCCGGCGCTGGTCATACCGAGCGTAATCTTCCCGCTCTTCCTGCTCGCCGTGAACGCGGGTGGCCTCAACGCGGCGACCCACATCCCCGGGTTTCCGACCGACTCGTACCTGACCTTCGCGATCGGCTTCACCTTCATCCAGGCCGCGATCTTCTCGACCATGGGCGCCGGGCAGAGCCTGGCCCAGGACATCGAGAACGGATTTTTCAGCCGGCTGGTGCTCACTCCGATGCGTCCCACCGCCCTGATGGCCGGTCAGCTGGCCGGACTGGTGCTGCTGGGCCAGTTCCAGGCGCTGCTCTACCTTTCGGTCGGTCTCGCGGCCGGGGCCAACTTCGAGGCCGGGGTGGCCGGCTACTTCGTGCTGGCGGCGCTGGTTTCGATCATCTCGATCGGCTTCGGCGGAATCGGCCTGATCATGGCGATCCGTACCGGTTCAGGGGAGGCGGTCCAGGGCATGTTTCCGCTGATGTTCGTGCTGCTCTTCTTCAGTTCGATGACCCTGCCCCGAAACCTGATCGAGCAGGACTGGTACCGGTTTCTGGCGACCATCAATCCGGTCAGCTACCTGATCGAGGCGATCCGCAGCCTGTTCATCTACGGCTGGGACGCTGAAGCCCTCGCCCTCGGCTTCGGGATCGCCGCCATCGTCGCCGTTCTTTCGATCACCTTCGCCGCCCGTTCACTGAAGGGAAGGATGCTCAGGTGACGCCCGACCGCACCTACTTCTCCGCCGCCTGGGCTGTCGCCTGGCGATACCTCCACAACCTGTACACCAAGCCGGCCGTCTTCGTGCCCGGCCTGATCTTTCCGCTGTTCTTCCTCGCCGCCTTCGCCGGAGGCCTCTCGGCGGTTGGAGACACGCCCCGCTTCGACTACTACAACTTCACCGCCTTCCAGTTCTGTTTCATCCTGATCCAGGCCTCGGCCCTGGCCGGGGTCTTCGTCGGGTTTTCGATTGCCGGCGACTTCGAGCAGGGGATGGGGAGGCGGATGATGCTGGCTACCTCGAGGCGTTCGTCGATCCTGCTCGGTTACGCGCTCGGCGCAGCCCTGCGGCTGATCGTTGTCTGGGTGATCATCACCGGCGTTTCCCTGCTTGCCGGCATGGAGGTGCGGGCCACCGGTTACGACCTGGCCGGCATGTACACGCTGGGTCTGCTCTCGAACGTGGTTGCGCTGCTCTTCTCGGCCGGGATCGCCTTTCGCTTCCGGTCGCTGCAGGCCGGTCCGTTGATGCAGATGCCGGTCTTCATCGCGCTGTTCCTGGCTCCGGTGTATGTGCCGCAGGAACTCCTGACAGGGTGGATCGAGCCGGTGGCCCGGCTCAACCCGGTGACCGCCCTGCTCAACGGCGCCCGCAGCCTGATGGCCGGGGATCCGACCGGAATCCTGCTCGCCTACGGGGTCGCCTTCGGCCTGATCGCATTGCTGGCGCTCTGGGCCCTGCGCGGCCTGCGCCGGGCAGAAGTCGCCGGCTGAGCTCCCGGCCTCTCGCGCCGGGGAGGGACTTGGCGGCCGGGTCCGCTAGTTTCCCGGCAATGTCGAAGGTGGAGATTCGCCGCGTCGAAAGCAAGAAGGACCTCAAGAAGTTCGTC
The DNA here is from genome assembly GCA_020438395.1 of Solirubrobacterales bacterium. Taxonomy (GTDB): domain Bacteria; phylum Actinomycetota; class Thermoleophilia; order Solirubrobacterales; family 70-9; genus 67-14. Next base: position 12,007 of record JAGQUR010000035.1, read on the forward strand.
AAGGTCCCCTTCGCGGTCCATCGCGACCACCCGGAATGGGTGCCGCCGCTGATCATGGACCGGATGGATTTCCTCAACCAGAAGAAGAACCCGTACTTCGACCACGCGGAAGTCGAACTCTGGATTGCCGAGAAGGACGGTGAGCCGGTCGGCCGGATCAGCGCCCAGATCGACCAGAACTGGGACGAGTACCGCGGTGGCAAGGACGGCCAGTTCGGCTTCTTCGAGACGACCGACGACCAGGAAGTCGCCACCGCGCTGCTCGACACCGGCAGCGAATGGCTGGCCGGCAAGGGGCGCGAGAAGGTCTACGGACCGATGGACTTCACCACCAACGACGAGATCGGCATCCAGATCTCCGGCTTCGACCTGAAGCCGGTCATCCTCGAGAACTGCCATCAGCCCTACTTCCAGGAGCGGGTCGAGGGAGCTGGCTTCACCAAGGCCATGGACTTGCTGATGTGGCATCTCGAGATGGGCAAGCTGGCCCGAGGCCTCGAGTTCCACCCGGCGATCATGGAGGCGGCTCAGCAGAGCCTCGACGAGCACGGGATCACGATCCGGAACATGCGCCGCTCCGACCTCGCCAACGAGATGGAACGCTTCCATCAGGTCTACAACGAGGCCTGGGGCGACAACTGGGGTTTCGTGCCGATCACCCGGGAAGAGGTCGAGTTCCACGCCAAGACCCTGAAGCTGGTGATCGACGAGGACTGGGCGATGATCGCCGAGACCGACGACGGCGAGACGGTAGGTGCCGCTTTGACCCTGCCCGACATCAACCAGGTGCTTGCGAAGATGGGCGGCAAGGTCTTCCCGACGGGCTGGTTCCACTTCCTGACCGGCCGCCGGAAGATCGACCAGGTGCGGATTTTCGCCCTCGGCGTCAAGAAGGCCTACCAGCACACCGGGGTGGCGGCGGCGCTCTATGTCAAGCACATCCAGACCACCGACCCTGACGGGATCATGAAGGGCGACGCCGGCTGGATCCTCGAGACCAACGAGCCGATGAACCGGGCCCTGGAGGGCATGGGTGCCGAGGTGACCAAGAAGTTCCGGGTCTACGAGAAGACCTTGAACTAACCCCGCAAATTGCGGGTTAGGCGGTTGTTACCTCCGATCGCACGGGTAGATTCCGGGTCGTGGCTGAAGAGGTTGATGGCGAACTGATTTCTGAGGAGGACGTCACCGCGTCGCAAAGCGGCGGGGAAGTCCGGGCACTGCCTCGCGAATACGAGTCGGGCGGCGCGCTGCCGGCGCTCAAGAACGAGGTCACCACTGCCGCCATCGCGGTGGCGGGTGGTGCCATCGCCGGTGCTGCCACCGTTGCCGCCGTGCGTGCGGTGAGCGGAGGGTCGAAGCGCAAGGCCCGCAGGCTGGGCCGTCGCGCCCGTCCGGCGAACGTCGTCGCCAGCCGCTCCTTCCTGGTTGACGTCCACGTTCTGGGGAGGTAGACCCACGGGCCTGGTCGCGGAGATCGCAGTCCGGCCGAATGCACCCTTGCGGATGCCGCGGCTGGTCGGCGGCGATCTGGTCTTCAGGCTTCGCGGTCCCTGGCTGGAACGACTGCTGGTGATCGAGGACCAGCCGATGATTGCCAGGGTGCGTGAAGGCCACCGCGGCGAGTTCGTCTTCGCGGCCGAGCCGGTGGACCCGGCGCTGCTGGAGGGGCCGGGATCGGCGGGTTTGCGGGAGGCCGGCGAGGAAGCGCTGGAGGCCGGCCTCGACCGGATGCGTTTCAGCCTCGGGGTCGATGACGACCTGGTCGGGTTTCTCAACGCCTTCCGGGAGGATCCCCTGCTGGGCCGGGCCCTCAACGGGCGCCTCCAGAACCGCCCGATGCGGCGGCCGGTGCCATGGGAGGCCCTGCTCTGGGCGATCACCGAGCAGTTGATCGAGTACCGCCGTGCCGCGAGGATCCAGAGGCAGATGATCCGGCGGTTCGGGATCAAGTTTTCCCCGGGCGTGACGGTCAGCTCGTCCGGAACGGACTGGCGGCTGCCGCATTCGCCCCGGGGCCGGCAGGAAGCGAGCCTTGCGACGGTGCCCTCGCCCCAATCCATCTCCGCCGCGGCACCAGCCGAACTCGAGGCCTGCGGTCTCAGCGGCAAGCGAGCCGTAGCCATGGTCAAGGTTGCGCGGGAGGTTGCTTCCGGGCGGGTTGATCCGTCGGATCCGGCCGGGGACCGTCGCCTGCTGGCGATCCCCGAGATCGGACCATGGACCGTTGCCTGTCTCGCCCTGCGGGGTCGAGGGGAGCCGGACGCCCTCCTGGCGGGGGATCTCAGCCAGGTCAAGCTGATCGGATACCTGAAAGGCCTGGGCCGTCTGGCCGAGGTCGAGGAGGTCGAGGAGTTCTACGCCCCGTACGCGCCCTGGCGAGGGCTCGCCGGCGAGTACATGTCGATGGCCTTCGGCTCGGCCGTCCACGGACCGGGCAACCGGGCCCGCATCCGCCAGCAGTCCCTCCGCCGCGCCGCCTAGCTGCCTACTTCGACCTTCCTGGTCGGAAGCAGCTCGTTGGTGAGCGCATCGACGGCGCGCTGGGAGCTGTTCAACACTCCCTCCTGGACCATCCAGTTGATGAAGGCCTGCCAGCTCGTGGTGTCCTGATGGCCGTAGGGCACCGTGCCCGGGCCACCGTTCCCGTCCTGATCGAGGACCGGCAGGGTGGCCTTCATCTGGGCGGCCGTGATCTTCGGCTTCAGGGCGTCGTTGGCTTCGAGGACGGTTGCGGTCGCCTTGTTCGGATGCGAGACGGCGAAGCGGGTGCCTCGGGAAAGCGCGGTGATGAAGAGTCGGATCGGGTCCGGGTCATCCTGGATCCGGCTGCCCTTGGCGACCAGCACCAGTTCGCTGTAGGTCGGGACCCCGAGCTTGTTGACCGGGTTTATGGTCGGCTTCAGGCCTTCCTTCTTCAGCTCGATCCCCTCGATGTTCCAGAACGGGCCGAGGGTCGCCTGGGCCTTGCCGCTGACGATCGAGGGGAGCAGGCCCTGGCCGACTCCGACCTTCTTCACGTCGTTCTCGGAGAGGCCCGCCCGGGCGAGGATCGTCTTCAGGTAGGCGTCCTGGTACGGAATCCCCGCGGTCGAGACGGTCTTGCCCTTCAGGCCCTTGACGTTCTTGATCTTCGACTTCTTCAACCAGATCATCGAGGTCAGCGGCTGGTCGATCACGCTGGCGACCGAGACCACGTCCAGTCCCTGCTCCCGGGCCAGGAGCACCTCCGGCTCGTAGGAGAGGGCCAGGTCGGCCTTGCCGGCGGCGACCAGCTTGATCGGCAGCGAAGGGTCGGTCGGCGAGTCGAGCGAGACATCGAGGCCCGCATCCTTGAAATAGCCCTGCTTCTGCGCCACCAGGAACCCGGCATGGTCCGGGTTCGGGTACCAGTCCATCGCCACCTTCAGCGGGTCGCGCACCGGGGTGACATCCTCGGACTTGGTGCCACAGGCAGACATCGCCAGGGCGACGAGGATTGCGAAGGGCAGCAGAGCGAAACGTCTCAAAGCATCTCCAGGGACGTGAACAGGTTCCGGCGGAGCCTAGAGGTTATGGCCTACCGCCAACGCACGACAGCCCGTTCGAGCAGCCCGATCAGCGAGTAGAGGGCGATTGCGATCAGCGACAGCACGAAGACGGAGGCGAACATGCGCGCGGTCATCAGCTGCGCGTTGTCCTGCAGGATCAGGTGGCCGAGGCCCTTGTCAGAACCGGCCCATTCGCCGAAGACGGCCCCGATCACGGCAACCGCGGCGGCGATGCGGGCGCCGGTGAAGATCCCGGGCAGCGCAGTCGGCGCCTCGACCCGCCTGAAGATCCCCATCCGGCTGGCGTCGAGAGAGCGCATCATCTTGACCGCCACGGGGTCGGTCCGGCGCAGCCCGTCGAGGGTGTTGACCGCGATCGGGAAGAAGCAGATCAGGGCGATGATCAGCAGCTTCGGCCAGATCCCGTAGCCGAACCAGACGACCAGCACCGGGGCGATCACGATCACCGGGATCGTCTGTGAGGCGACAACCAGCGGATAGCCGGCCCTCCGGACCAGGTCCGAACTGCGGAAGGCGACGCCGACGGCGAGCCCGCAGACCAGGGCGAGCCCGAAGCCGGCGACGATCTCGACCAGCGTGGTCCCGGCGTTGTCGAAGATCAGGGACCGGTCCTGCCAGAGGACGTCGGCGATCTGCGAGGGGGAGGGGACCAGAAACTCCTCCAGTCCGAGGGCGTCGGCCAGGAAGCCACTGGAGGCAGCAAGTTGCCAGAGGCCGAGCAGGGCCAGGACGACCAGCAGGGGCGGGAGCCAGAGGCGAGCCTTCAAGGCGAGTCACCTCCGGAGCGGAGCAGCCGGAGCAGTTCCTCGCGCCTCTGATTGAAGCCGGGGGAGCTCACGACCTCGTCCCTCGCTCCCCCGGTACCCCTGACGCCGTCCACGGTCGAGATGATCCGGCCCGGCCGGGGGGAGAGGACCGCGACCCGGTCCGCAAGGTAGATCGCCTCCTCGACGTCGTGGGTGACCAGCAGGACAGTCGCCCCGCTCTCGGACAGGACCGGACCGAGCCATTCCTGGAGTTCCGCCCTGGTGATCGCGTCGAGCGCGGCAAGCGGCTCGTCCAGGAGCAGGACCTGCTTGCCTGAAGTCAGGGTCCGGATGAAGGCCACCCGCTGGCGCATGCCACCGGAGAGCTCGTCGGGACGGGACGATTCGAATCCTTCAAGGCCGAAATGCTCGAAACGTTCGGCGGCGACGCTCCTGGCCTCCCGTTTCGGCCGGCCCTGGTTGAGCAGCGCCAGGGCGGCGTTGTCGAGAGCCGAATACCAGGGCAGGAGGCAGTCGCGCTGGGGCATCCAGGCACAGCCACTCAACCGGCCGGCGGCGTCTTTCCTGCCGGCGACGCCGACCTCCCCGGCCGACTGTTCGCGCAGTCCGCCGACGATTTCGAGCAGGGTTGACTTTCCGGACCCGGAGGCCCCCGCCAGGGCGAGCACTTCACCTTCCGGGATCTCCAGGTCGATGTTCTCGAGAACGTCCAGCGATCCGAATCTGTGGGTGAGCCCGCGGGCAGAAACGGTTGCCGTCATCGGGCTGATTGTAGGTA
>JAGQUR010000167.1 GCA_020438395.1 Solirubrobacterales bacterium
TTCCTCTAAGCCCTTACTCGACCGCCGCGCCTTCGAACAGCTCGATGGTGTCGCCGGGGGCGAGTTCGACGATTGCCTTCTTCCAGGAGCGGCTCCGGCCCGAATGCAGGCCGCGGCGCTTCGGCTTGGAACGGACCGTGGAGGTCCGGACCTTGACCACTTCGACTCCGAACGCCTTTTCGACGGCGTCCTTGATCTCGAACTTGTGGGCCCGGTCGTCAACCCGGAAGGTGTACTTGCCGGCCGCGATCAGGGCGTATGCCTTCTCGGAAATGACCGGACGGATGATCACGCTGCGGGGATCCATCACTCACCATCCTTTTCGGTCTCGGAACCGCGGGCCGGTTCGGTGGACTGCTTTGCCAGCACCTCGAGGGCGCCTTCGGAAATCACGATCGAAGCGGCGCCGATCACGTCGACGACTCCGGTCGCACCCACCTCGAGCACGCTGACCCGGGGGATGTTGCGGAAGCTCTTGAGGATTCCCGTCTCCTCGGCCAGCACGACGACCAGGGTCGAGCGCTTGGCGCCCCACTTGTCCAGGGCCGCCGAGGCGTCCTTGGTCGAGGGGGTCTCGAAGTCGGCCGCCTTGACCACGGCGACGCTGCCACGCTCGGCGTGAACCGAGAGGGCCGAACGCATCGCCTTGCGGCGGGCCTTGCGGTTGACCTTGACCGTGTAGTGACGCGGCTTCGGGCCGAAGGCCGCACCGCCGCCGTAACGGTTCGGCACGCTGAGGGCACCAACGCGGGCACGACCGGTGCCCTTCTGGCGCCAGGCCTTGGCGGTGGTCATCGAAACCTCGCCGCGGGTCAGGGTCGAAGCAGTGCCCTGGCGACGCGCGTTGGCGTCGGCGCGGGCGGTCTCGTGGACCAGCGACTGGTGGAAGGCCTCGTCGAAGAGGCCGGCCGGCAGATCGGCCTTGGTTGTCTTGCCCAGAACGGGCGCCTTGGCGCTAGCCATCGGTACGGATCTCCACAATCGAGTTCTTGGCGCCGGGAACGGAGCCCTTGATCATCAGCAGGTTCTTGTCGGCATCGATACCGGCGATCTCCAGGCCGAGCTGGGTGCGGCGCTTGCCGCCCATCTGGCCGGGGAGGCGCATGCCCTTGAAGACGCGGGCAGGCCACGCCGAAGCACCGATCGAACCCGGGGCACGGACGTTGTGCGAACCGTGCGAAACGGGGCCGCGGCCGAAGTTGTGCCGCTTGACGGTGCCCTGGAAGCCCTTGCCGATCGTGATGCCGGCAACCTTGACCTTCTGGCCTTCCTCGAAGGCGTCAACGGTGACCTTCTGGCCGAGCTTGACCTCGCCGTCGCCACCTTCGGCTTCTTCGCCTTCTTCACCTTCACCGGCAGCCGGGAGCTCCACGTCGCGGAACTCGACCAGCACCCGGGAGGGGGCGGCGTCGGCCTTGGCCAGATGGCCAAGTTCGGCCTTGCTCAGCTTCGACTCCTTGACCTCGTCGAAAGCGAGCTGAATGGCGGAGTAGCCGTCGCGGTCCTCGCGGCGGATCGCGGTGACGGGGCAGGGCCCGGCCTCAATGACAGTTACGGGAACAACCTCTCCGTCTTCCCTGAAGATCTGGGTCATGCCAAGCTTTTTTCCGAGAATCGCCGACATGCTGCCTACAGTCGGATCTCGATGTCGACGCCGGCCGGGAGCGAGTCCAGGCGCTGCAGCGAATCGACGGTCTTGGGGGTGGGCTGCTTGATGTCGATCAGGCGCTTGTGGGTGCGGATCTCGAAGTGCTCCCGGGAATCCTTGTCCTTGAACGGCGAGCGGATCACGCAGTAGATGTTGCGCTCGGTCGGCAGCGGAACGGGACCTGAGACGGTCGCTCCGGTGCGCTCAGCCGTATCGACGATCTCGCGGGCAGCGCGATCGATGGCGTCGTGATCGTAGGCCTTGAGCCTGATCCTGATTTTCTGTGCGGCAATTGCGGCCACTTTGGCTTCTCTTCTTACTTTCTTCTGCTGGCGCTGAACATCCGCTCAGGGACATACGCGCTGATGTCAAGGTCCCCCGCCGCCTGCGGCTCAGTTTCCCGCTGTGAGGCGGAATCCAGTGCCGTGGTTCGACAATCCGGGGTACTTCAAAGGTCGTATCTGTTACTGGTACTTCTTGCTTCTGGTGCTGCTCTTGCTGCTGTTACTTCATCGCCGGAGGGCGTAAAAACGGGGCGGGTCCGAAAACTTCTGTCTTCGGGACCCGCCCCGGGCAAAT
>JAGQUR010000168.1 GCA_020438395.1 Solirubrobacterales bacterium
TTCCCGGCGTTGACGAAGCCACGGCGCCCGCAGGTGCGTCCTGGGCGCGTTGCCCGGAGCCTTAACGGCGGCGGAGGGCCATTAGTCCCCCGACTACGAAGCCGGTGGCTACGGCGCCGACGATGATCTGCTTGCGGTGCTTGCGGAGCTGGCTCTTCCAGTCGGTGAGTTCGGTGACCCGGTCACGCAGCTGGTCGACCGACTGGCCTAGCTCGGCCCGCTGGGCGTCGATGTCGGCGCGAATCTGGGACGAGTTGCGCTTGGGGCGCGGCGCGGCGTATGGCGAGCCGGGGGTCCCGCCCGCCGGGGCCGGTGTGCCCTCGGGAGCGACATGGCGGTTGGGGGTCTTTTCGACCGGAGCGTCGGGGCCGACACCTTCGGGGCGGAAAGGCTTCTCCACTCCCTCCGCTGGCTCGCCGGCTTCTGGTTTCTCTTCGCTCATCAGGATTCATCTCCGGGGGTGAGCAGGGCCTTGGTCTTCTGGGCTTCCTCGATCGCCTCGGTCGGGATCGGTGCGCCGGTCTTCTCGAAGGAGTTGTAGGCGAAATATCCGGCGCCGGCGGCGATCGCAATGAAGATCACGCCCTCGAGCAGGTACCCCGCCCAGAATCCCCAGCCGAACAGTGACGAGACCCCGAGCGCGAACGCGTTCATCAGCAGGATCAGGGCCAGGAAGGCGAAGATGCCGGCCGCGATCCCGACCGCGGAGCCACGAGCGAGGGTGGTGACCTTCTCGCTGACCTCGGTCTTGGCGAGTTCGATCTCCTCGCGGATCAGGTTCGAGGTGCGCTCGGAGACCTCGAAGACCATTTCGCCCACCGTCTTCTCGGACGCGGGACGGTCCGGGTCGGGCCGGCCGGGCGGTCGCTGGCGAGGCGGCGGCTGGTAGTCCTGAGGGGCCACGATCTACTCGGGCGGTTCCTCGTTGAAGAAACGGCGGTAGGCAATAGCGGCGAGCCGGGAAGCGATCAGGCTCGCCAGGGCGCTACTGGCGGTGAGCATGATGCTCCAGGTAATTCGTCTGACGATGTCGTTATCCATTGGTAGTTCCACAATACCCAAGCCAACGGAGAACTAAATTCCGTCAGCGTCTCTGCAGGCCTTCGCAAATTGCCTTGACCAGGAGGTCGCGGGCCTCGTCGAAGTCCCGGTCACTACCCGGGATCACCCCGAAGATCCAGCCGGAAAGGAGTTGTTCGATCGCCCCGTAGAAGACCATTGCGGCAAAGGCCGGGTCGATGTCCTCGCGGAAGATCGCTTTCTGCTGGGCGTCGGCGACTATCCGGCCAATCAATTCGTATGCCCGGTTGATCTCGTCGAGATGGGTGCGGCCGAAGGAGTTCGCTGCGCGGGTCACCTCAACGATGATCACCTTCATGAGGTCAGGGTCGTAGCGGTAGGAGTCGATGATGAATCCGGCGACGGCACCCAGCTTCTGCTCGTGGGTCATCGAGCTCCGGTCGGCCTCGTCGATCGCCTCGATCAGCAGTGACCAGCGCTGGACGAAGAGTTCGTTCAGCACGTTCTCCTTCGAGGAGAAGTAGTGGTAGACGAGGCCGTAGGCGACGTCCGCTTCGTCGGCGATGTCGGCCACCCGGGTGGAGTGAAAGCCCTGCCGGGCGAAGACGCGCACTGCCGCGTCGAGGATCTGTCGCCGGCGTTCCGGTGCCGCTTCACGAGCCATTGACGATTCCTTCCCTGAAGATTTCGGCTCGCCGGTGCTCGACCGCCGGAAGTCGGCGCCTGACGTCCTCAACTTCGGCGAGGTCGAGGTCGGCGCAGGCGAACCCCTCCCCTTCACCCGCCTCGGCGAGGACTTCGCCCCAGGGTCCGACGATCATCGAATGACCCCAGGAGTCGTATGAGGGGTCGGCCTCGCCGGTCTGGTTGGCGGCCAGCACGAAGGCCTGGTTCTCGATCGCCCGGGCCCGGAGCAGGGGCTCCCAGTGGTCCCTGCCGGTTGCGCTGGTGAAAGCCGAGGGCACGGTGAAAGCATTGACGCCGCGGTCAAGCAGGGCCCGGAAAAGCTCGGGGAAGCGCAGGTCGTAACAGATGGTGAGGCCGATCTTCAGGTCTCCGGCGTCTCCCGTGGCAATTTCCCCGCCGGCCTGCTCGTGCTCGGATTCGCGGTACCGGACACCACCGGCTTCGACGTCGAACATGTGGAGCTTCCGGTACTCGGCGGCGATCCCGCCGTCCGGGGAGATCAGAACCGATGTGTTGGTCGGCAGGCCGTCTTCCGAGGTCTCGGTGAAGCTGCCTGCCAGCAGGCTGATGCCCAGATCCCTGGCCCATCCGCGGGCGGCGGTAACCGCCTCGCCTTCGCTTGACTCGGCTCCTTCGGCGAGGGCCGCGCCATCGCCCAGCAGTGACCATTTTTCCGGCAGGACCACCAGTTCGGCCCCTTCGTCCGCGGCCGCAGCGACCAGCGAGCCTGCCTTCCCGATGTTGCGGGACCGGTCAGCTCCGGAATTGATCTGTACGACGGCGGCCTTCATCTGTGGGGGTTGATTGACGGATCAATCAACCCCCACAGACTACCGGCAAGCCGGGGCCGGGATTACCAGCCCTTCTTGACCGCCTTGGCGCCACCGTTCAGGTTGGCGACCTTGAGGCCTGGTGATTTCTTCTGCTGCGACGGGCAGAATCGATCGGTGACCCAGCCGCTATTCGAGAAGAGCTTCGTCTGGTCCGCGTAATGCGGCGACTTCTCGTTGGTGGCTGCCTGCGAGTAGGTCAGGATCGTCTTCACATCCGGACACTTCGCACCGGTCAGTGAGGCCGTGATGATGAAGCTCGAGCCGTGGCGCACGCTGTCGTAGACGCCGGTGCTCGAATTCCTCACCGCGGAGATCACGTTGAACATGCCCTGACCACCGAAGCCGCCGGGGATCGGAATCTGCTCGCCGTTCTTGGTCACGTACTGGTAGTCGCGCCAGGAAGCGTCGAGCGGAATCGACTTGCTGTTCATGTAGGTAACCGCGTCCGCGAGGGCCGAGGGCACTTCCGGATTGGAGGTGTCCAGGCCGCTCGGGGTGTTTACCGGGTCACTCAGCGAGAACGGAGTCGCGAACGGTCCGCCGCTCACCGACAGCAGGTTGCCGAGCAACTCGCGGCCGAGGTAGGCACCCGGCGAATCGAGCTTCTCGGTCATGTCCCAGTTCGCCAGCACGTTGCAGGCGCCACTGACGTCGACCGAATCGATCATCGGATGCGACTGGCAGTAGCTGACCATGCCGGGCACGAGCACCTCGGCGCCGTAGTTCTTGTTGTTGGTGGTGAACTCGCGCACCCGGTCGATCGTGAACTTGTTGCCCGGATCACCATCGGTGCCGTTCAGCCTGGTGGTGATCTGATGCAAACCGTTCCTGGTCCTGAGTGACCGGGCCGACTGCTCGTTGCCGATGATGCTCGGGTAACCCTCGAGCGGAGCGTTCGGGTTCGACAGCCAGTAGCTGTCGTTCATGTTCGACCCGAAGTCCTTGCGGATCTGGATCGGCATCTGGCTGGGAGGCAGAACGCCCTTCACGACCGCGCCCGCCGCCTTCTGCATGTCGCAGCCGGAATCCGAGCCGTCGAGTACCGCCACCCTGGAGCTGTTCCAGGCAATCGTGCCGACGCCCGGCGTGTTGCACTGCGCGACCCTGGCATCGGTCAGGTTCGGCACGACCGAGATGTCGGCATACATCGCGTTGCCCTTCGAGTCGGCCGCGATCGTGTTGACCCACGGCACGCCCTGGTCCTTGTACAGAGCCTTCTTCATGTCAGCCACGCTCTGGGCGCGGTTGAAGTCGAAGAACTGGTTGACGACCCGCAGGCTGTCGGCGTTGGCGTCGAACAGCGCATATGCGGTGTTGTCGGTCCAGCCGAACAGCGGGGTCTTCTGCACCGAGACCGAGATCGGCCCGTGCTTGGTCGAGTAAAGGGTCCGGGTCTCCGTGTCCCCGTTGCCCTTGTCAACCGTCACCGTCGTCTTCTTCATCGGAACCGACTGGCCGTCGACCATGTACCTGGTCGGATCGGTCGGATCCAGCGTCTCGCGGAAGAACGCGAAACGGCGGGCGGTTGAAACCGTGTGGCTCCAGGCCATGTTCTGTGTGTGTCCGATCTGGATCACCGGGCTGCCCAGGAGGCTGGCGCCGGAGACGTTGATCTTGCCCGGGATGGTCAGCTGCGATTCGAAGAACCGCTCGGAGCCGGACCACGGGAAATGCGGGTTGCCGAAGAGCATGCCCTTCCCGGTCGAGGTCGCGGCGGAACCGAGCGAGACCGCATTCGAGCCGATGTCCGGGTTCGACTCCAGGTTGGCGAAGTCTGAACTGTTCAGGTTCGAGCTACGCGAAGCAGCCGAACTTGAACTGGCACCGGGCGGTGCCGCGTTGGCGATCCCGTCCACGGCTGCGCCGGCACCGGCCATCGTCGACAGTTCGTAAAAACGCAGATAGGCGTCAAGCGTGGTGATTTTCCTGACCCACGGCTTGCCCTTGCAGGTGGTGTCCTGGATCTTGCTCCGGTTCTTGCCGAGCCACGCGTTGTAGCCCTTCACGTAGCCGTCGATGACTTCCTTCACCTGGGGCAGAGGGCCGTTCGGCGGCTTCATCTTGAGGACCTTGGGAATGGTCTTGTCGGCGATGATCCGCTTGTGGGCGAAGTCGGATTCGAGGTTGGTGTACTGAATGCCGTTGCCGGTCAGCATCCAGGTGCCGTCCGGGCCGAAGTACTTCGACCGTTCGCCACGCACCGTGGTGTAGATCTCCGCCATCGAGCAGATGTTTTCCCTGGCCAGAGCCCAGCCGTAGCCGTAGCCGAGTCCGCGCCAGCTGTCGGCGGTGATCCTCGGAATCCCGTACTGGGTGGTCCGGACCGTGACGCCGGGGCGGTTCAGTTCCTTGAGCCGCTCGCGCTTCGCCTTCGCCTTCAGGCGCTTGGTCTGCTTCTTCACACACTTGCGCTTGGCCTTGCCCCGCTTCTTCTTGCAGAGCTTCTTGGCCTGCTTCGCAATCGACGGCTTGGCCGAAGCCGTACCCGTGGTTATGCCGATTGCCAAAGCCATCGCCAGCATGGCGACGAACAGTCGGATCAGTTTCAAAACGTTCCTCTCTCCGTTTCGGGCGGCCCCTGACCGCCGCTCCATTCCCTCCAACAACCCCGAAAGCGAAGCTTCGGAGCGGTTCCAGCATACCCATTACGGTTGTATGATCAGTTCACGGGCCTCATGGCCCCCGGGAGAAAACGAGAGGGAACGGGGAAAGAAGTGAAGCGATTTAATCTGCTGTTGGCGTTGGCAGGAATGGCTGCCTTGCTGTTTGCGATGCCGACCGGAGCGATGGCCGGCAAGAGCAAGAACAAGGGCAATGTCAAGGGCAACGTCAACGTGCTTTCCGCCCGCCAGGCGGATGTAGTCAAGTCAGGCAAGCTGAAGGTGCGGGTCCTGCTCAAGATGTCCCGCAAGGCGCCGAAGAAGCTCCGCAAGAAGCCGATCAAGGTCACTCTCCGGGGCACCTCCTCGGTGGTCTGGTCGCCGAAGAGCAATACCTCGCTCTATGCCAAGACGGTCAAGGTGCGCCCGAACCACAAGACGGTGGTGACCATGAAGCTCAACTCGACTGGCAAGTCGAAGTCCGGCGATTGTGGTGCCCCCACCTTCAAGGTCACCGCCGACTACCGCTCCGGCAAGAAGAAGAAGCGGGCCAAGACAAGTCGCAAGCTCTCTGCGCAGAAGTCACTTTGTGACGTCCCGGCAGATGTCGACCTGACCAACGCCGACAAGTGCGACTTCATCGCCGGTTCCGGCAACGCCTGCCTGGCCCCCTTCCCGAACGACTTCTACACGAAGGAAGACAGCTCCTCGGAGACGGGCAAGCGGCTCGACCTCGATCCGGAGTCAACTCCGACAAATTCCCACGACAAGCACATCGACGTCACGGTGCTCAACCAGTCCGACGGTTTCAGCCCGGGACCGCTGCTTTCGGTCCATATCCCCGGAATGGACAACGAGGCTGCCTTCACCCAGTCCGGCATCGTCTCGATCAAGGCGATGAGCGGCGCCTTCGAGCCTTCGCAGCCGGTCGTTCTGATCGACGCCGCGACCGGCGACCGCCAGCTGATCTGGGCGGAGCTCGATTCGAATGCGACCAGCGACGAGAGCCGCAACCTGATCATCCGGCCCGGCAAGAACCTGCAGAACGGCCACCGCTACATCGTGGCCCTCCGCAACCTGAAGGATGCGGATGGCAATCCGATCGAGGCCCCGGCCGCCTTCCGGCTCTACCGGGACACCGACCGGACCGGCAACCCGGTGATCGAGGACCGACGGGCCCACTTCGAGTCGATCTTCAATGATCTGGCTGCCGCCGGAATCGGCCGGAGTTCGCTCTACCTGGCCTGGGACTTCACGGTCGCCAGCACCGAGAACCTGACCGGACGGATGCTCTCGATCCGCGACCGTGCCTTCGCCGGCCTCGGGGACACGGACCTGACCGACGGCGTCGTCCAGGGCGATGCTCCGAACTTCACGATCACGGACGTCCAGAACTTCCCGACCGCGACCGGAAACGGCGTGGAAGACGCCCGGATCGTCAAGGGCACCTTCACCGTCCCCTGCTACCTGAACCAGGCCGGTTGTCCTTCCGGTTCGACCTTCGACCTGGACGCCGACCAGAAGCCGATCCGGACTCCGGGCAACACGATGGAAGCCCGGTTCTCCTGCAACATTCCGCGTTCGGCGATCAACACCAATTCCGAAGACCCGGATATGAACACCTGGGATGTCGACCACACGGTTCGGCCCTCGCTGTACGGGCACGGGCTGTTCGGTTCGATCAACGAGGTGACCAGCAAGAACATCCGTCAGCTCGGCACCGAGAACGGCGTGCTGGTCTGCGGCACCGACTGGATCGGAATGTCAGACGGTGACGTCTACCCGACCGCGATTCAGGCGCTGGCGGATCTGTCGAAGTTCCCGACCATCCCGGACCGGCTGCAGCAGGGCTTCCTGAACTTCCTGTTCCTGGGTCGGCTGCTGATCCATCCGGACGGCCTGGCCTCGTCCGATGCGTTCAAGTTCGGAGGCCATTCGGTGATCAACACCGATGACCTCTTCTACTACGGCAACAGCCAGGGCGGGATCGCCGGTGGCGCCCTGACCGCGGTCGCGACCGACTTCACCAGATCGGTGCTCTACGTGCCGGGGATGAACTACTCGACGCTGCTGACCCGGAGCACCGACTTCTCCGACTACGCACTCATCCTCTACCCGAACTACTCGGTCGAGCTCGAGCGTCCATCGATGTTCGCCCTGATGCAGACGATGTGGGATCGCGGCGAGCCGAACGGTTACGCAAACAACATGACCAGCAACCCGCTGCCGAACACACCGGCCCACAAGGTGATGATCGAGATGGCCTACGGTGACCATCAGGTCGCCAACGTGGCGACCGAGGTCGAGGCGCGCACGATCGGGGCTCCGCTCCGGGTCGGAGCCGGTGGCCTGGACAGCGGGGTGGTCGATTCCGACCGTCATCCCGACGGGCTGATCGAGCCGTTCTACGGCCACGACACCCTCGGGGACCTGGCCGGGGATGCGAAGAACGGCAATGCCTTCTTCGTCTGGGACATCGGTGCCCAGCGGGACGAAGGCGGTGTGCTCTACGGCACCGACCCGGCCCCGCTGACCAACACGCCGCCGACCACCGGCGAATCCAACACGCCGCTCGGCACGACCAGCGGCATCGATCCGCATGACACGGTGATTCGAAGCTCACCGGTGATCCGCCAGCAGATCGCGGACTTCATCAAGACCGACGGAGTCGTGACCAATCCCTGCGGGATCGATCCCTGTTACGCCGCCGGCTGGCACGGCTGGCCCTGAGCTGCGGCAGAGCATGACCCTCAACGGGCGCGGCAACTTTCCCGGGTGGAAGTTGCCGCGCCCGTTCCGCTTAACCGCTCTTGAAACGGGGATTTGTAAGGTGATCCCCCTTGACTTCCAAACGTAAAGAGAAAAGGGCCGAACGCAAGGAACGGCGAGCGAGCCGCGCCCGGTCCCAGATGCCGCGGTGGATGTTCGAAACCCGGACCGACCAGTGGCATGAGGCCGGGCTCGGGGAGCAGATCGTCGATACCCCCAGGGGAAGGACCTGGCCACGGCTGCTTCTATTCGCGATCCTGATCGCCGTAGTCCTCTTCGCCTTCAACCACCGGCGCGAAGTCCTGCCGGCCGGCTATGGACTGGAAGCAAGGATCCTCACCGCGGTCCTGCTCTTCATCCTCGGTTGGGGATTCGCCTCTGCCCTGGGCCGCACCCTTACCCCCTTCATCATGCGCCGGCTCGACCCGGGCACGGCCGGAACCCTGAGTTTCGCAATCCGCCTGATCACAATCCTGCTGGTTGCACTGGTCGCCCTGGGGATAGCCGGAGTGAAGCCGGCCACCCTGGCGGTCGGCGGCGCCGCGGTCACCATCGTGCTCGGTCTCGCCGCCCAGCAGACGCTCGGCAACATCTTCGCCGGCGTGGTCCTGCAGAGCACCCGACCATTCCGGGTCGGCGAGAGGGTGCGCCTCACCGGCGGGCCGGTCGCCGGTTCCACCGAGGGGACCGTGAGTTCACTCGGCCTCTTCTACACCACCCTGCTCAAGGGTCAGGACCGCATGTTGATCCCCAACAGCCTCCTCCTCCTGCTGGCCGTCGAGCCGCTTCGCGAACCGGAGGCGATCGACCTCCGGGCCCGTTTCGACAGCCATCTCAGCCCCGCCACCGTGCAGGACATGCTCCGCCAGGCGATCACCGTGCCAACCCTTCGTCCGCCCCGGATCGAGCTCGAGGAGGTCGACCGGGACGAGGTGGTGCTGCGCATCAGCGCCACCCCGGTCACCCCTTCGGACGGTGCAAGGCTGGCCGAGCAGATCGTCTCGGTCACCCGCGGCACCTTCGAATACGAGAAGGCGCCGGCGCCGGACCAGAAGCCCGACCCCGACGTACCCCTCGGCCACTCCTGAGGGTTAGTGCTTCACCCTGAGCAGCACGCCCCTGCCGAGCGCGCTGCTGCTCGAGCGGGCGGTGATCGTGACCATGATCCGCTTGCCCCGTACGCCCTTGCGGACCTTCGACTTCAGGGTGAGAAGCTTCGCCTTGCCGGACCCGACAGTTGACACGGTCTTGCAGGCCCTGCGGGACAACTTGCCCCCCTTCAGGCAGACCTTGACCGCAGAGGAGGCCGTATTGCCGCTGTTCGAAAGCTTCACCTTGAGCCGCAGGGCCTTGCCGGGACGGGCCTTTGGCTTCTTGCCCTTGATTGCGAGCTTGAGGTTCTCGGTCGGGGCCTTGACCGATGCCTTGCTGGCGGTTCCGGTCAGCGGCTGCTGGACGCGGTTGCGGAGGGCTTCCGCTTCGGTTGCCGTTTCATCGGGGCCGCCGAAGTAGCGGACCCGGTTGACAGATAGGTCGCGGGTGTTCACGAAGATCGGTGCCAGGTTCGGGTCGGTGTTGGGGAAAGTGCCGTCGATCCCGAATCCGCTGGCCCCGTAGGCCTTCAGGTCACCACCGCACTGCTTCTCCTTCGAGCCGGTCGGGGTTACGTCATCCAGGTAGTAGCCGGCATAGGGAGGATTGTCACCGTCGATCACCGACGCCTGTGCAGAGACAAGGGTGGTCACCGAACCCTGGGATCCGCTCAGCTGCTGCCAGAAGTACTGGCCGTCCTCAACGTCCCCGGGTGCCGGCGAGTTGATCGCGTCGGGGCTGCCGTCAACAGTCACGCCGCCCGTGTTCAGCTGGTCGCGATAAGTCATTCCGACCGCCGCCTCCGAATAGTCGGTCCAGACGTACATGTAGGGGATCGGATGGACGCGGACGTTGATCGCCTTGTCTTCCCGGTCGGCGTAGTACTTGTGGATCGATTCGACGTAGGGGCCGGAGTTGGCGCCCATGAAGTCGCGTACCGCCCGGACCGGCCCGTCGATCACCGCCACGTAGGTTCCCTCGTCATCGTCGTCCGGTCGTTCGTTTCCGATCACCGCGTCCAGGTCCCAGTTGCCGGAGAAGGTGTATTCGGAGCGCCCGCAGCTGTTGAGGCTGCCGGCCGACACAGCCTCGCGGTCAAGGATGTCGGCGTCGCTGGCCCCTCCGGCCGAAATCTTCATCTCGTCCTCCATCCAGCGGCCGGTCGAATGCAGCTGGTAGCTGTCGGTGGTGACCGTGGAATCTTCCGGGTTGGTCGCATTGACGTACCCGTAGTCGTCCTTCATGTTCTGGCCGCTGGTCAGCTTGGTCAGCTTGAAGTCGTAGTCGACGTAATCCTTGCCGGCCGAAGGGTCGAGATTTCCGGTCGAGCGGAAGAGGTACACGTAACCCTTGCCACCACCGACCGGGTCATCGACCGCGACCCTCGTCGCCGATCCCGGCGCGACAGCGGCCGGGGCAACCGCCGATGTAGGGGCCGCCTTGCCCGAGTCGCCGCCCATGAAGACGAGTTCGTCATCGGCGTCGAAATTGGAGTTCTCGTCCGCCCCGGACCGGGTCTTGGGGTCGGCGTAGACCTCGATGTCGAAGGTGGTGCCAAGTATGTACTTGTTGTCCGCGTCGGCCGGATAAAGGGTCCGGGCGCTGACCGTATGGCGTTCGTCTATCTGCACGGGCACCTGGATCCACTTGCCGTTCCACTTGAAGCCGACGACCTTGCCGGGTGCCGCCCCGGTCAGCCGGGCCAGCTGGCTGCCCTTGAGCACGACCGGGTCATCACCCCGGTCGGCGGGGGCAGCGGTCGAGCTTCCGGCGAAGCCGACAGCGGTTATCGCGGCGAGGCCGAGCACAGCCCCGATCCGCGCGAACGTCCTGTACGCGTGGTCTCCCATGGGCGCCATCGTACCCGCTGGCGGGCCGGGAGTCAGGCGCAGGCCCTGCGAACCTGGCCGCTGATCCGGCGGACGTCCCTGCCGATTCGCGTGACCTTGCGGCGGGCAACCTTCCTGGCCTTCGTCTTTCGCGTCTTGCGAACCGCCTTCTTCGCCTTCGCAAGCCGGCGCTTCGCCGCGGCGAGGTTCTTTCGGTTCCGGAGGCAAGTGGCCGTTGGACCTTGCGGTCCGGTCGGACCGACCGGTTCGGATGTTTCACCCGTGCTTCCGGTCGGCGATGTCGGACCAGTGGGTCCCGTCGGGGTTGTGGGTCCGGTCGGGCCGGTCGTCGTCTCACCGGTGCTTCCGGTTGGTCCCGTCGGGCCGGTCACAGTGGTTTCACCGGTCGGGCCGATCGGCCCCGTCGGCCCGGTCTCCCCGGTTGCGCCGGTGGGTCCCGTCTCCCCCGTTTCTCCAGTGGGCCCTGTCGGGCCCGTCGGTCCGGTTTCCCCGGTTGATCCGGTATCCCCGCTCGGGCCGGTCGGCCCGGTCACACCAGCGATCCCTGTCCCGATCACCAGCGCGTAGCCGAGAATCGTTCCGCCGGTCCCACGGACTTCCAGGATCGCGCCTTTGGCCCCGGCCGATGTCGGCTTGAAGGCGAGGCGGTAGGTGCATGAGGCCCCGGGAGCAAGCGTCCTGGCGGTGCAGTTGCCGCTGGTGTTCTGGAAATGAACCGCCCCCGTGCCGGTCTTCGCTACCTGCTCCACATAGCGGGAAAAATGGGCGGGATTGCTGATCGTGAAGAGCTGACTCGGGGTCGAGACGCCGGTCTCGGACGGGCCGAAATCGAAATTGTCGGGGCTGACCGCCAACAGCGGGTCGGCTTCCCCGGTGCCGGTGAGGGCAATCGCGAGATCCGGGTGGACGGTGTTGCCGTCCGGGTGGAAGGACTGATTCGGAACGGACAGAGAGCCGTTCGCCAGACCGGTCGAATCGGGATCGAAGCGGACTCCGACGCTGCAGCTGCTGCCCGCCGCAACAGTCTGGTTCGAGCAGGTGTCGCCGTCGAACTGGAAGCCGCCGCTGCCGGTGAAGGTGGCCTGACCGACGATCAGCCCGTAGTTGCCGTCGTTGTGAATCGTGAACTGCTGGGTCGCCCCCGGACCCTGACTCAACTCGAGTGATCCGAAGTCCTTGCCGGACGGGGACACGGTCGGCGGGCCATCCGGGGGAAGCACATGGCGTTCGGATGTGAATTCGATCGGGCTATCGACCTGGGCCTTCCGCCCCTCGGCTTCGGCCGCGTCTCCGCCGGGCGGCCCGTAAAAGACTGACCGCTCCATGGTCACGTTGTTCTCGCTGCCGCCGGCCCGCGGGTCGGTGTTGGGAAGGTCGGCGCCGATCGGCGTGGCAACCTTGAGCTGGAGCCCGCTCGCTCCGTACGCGTAGGCGTCGCCGGTGCATTGATAGGTCGGATCACCGGTCATCTGGCTCTGGTTGAAGGTGGTGCTCGGGCTGCTGTTGTCGAGGTAGTAGGCGGTAGCCGCGACATTCGATATGTCGGTGAGCAGACGGGAAACGGTGTCGACCGTCCCCTGGGCACCGGTGATCTGCTCCCAGCCACTGACCCCCGAGCCGGCGTTCGGATACTGGATTCCGGTCAGGTCCCGGGGATCGGTGAAACCGGGAACGGCGAAGAGGTCGGGCGTGCCGTCGACGGTGACGCCGGTCGTGTTGATCGAGGAACGCCAGGTCATTCCCGACGCATCCGGCGAGTAGTCGGTGAAGGACATCACGTAGGGGATCGAATGGACGCGCAGGAAGGTGCGGACGTCCTGGCGGTCGCGGTAGAAGATCTGTTCGCGCTGGGTGTAGGGACCGCTGTTTGCCCCGACGTAGGAACGAATCGCCCGGACCGGCCCGCTGCGGTTGGTCACGAACGCCCCCTCCGCGTTGTCGTTGCTGTTGAAGGTTTCCCGGCCGGTGAAAGTGTCCTCGGTGCGGCCGCAGTAGCCCGGGGTGAAGGCCACCTTGTCGCGGTCGAGGATGTCCGCCCCGGTGGAGGAACCGGCAGTGATCTTCAGCTGGTCGTCGATCCAGCGGTCGATTGAATGAACCGAATAGCTGGGCGTGATGAGGGTCGTGTTCTCGTTGTTGTAGCCGTTGGCCGGCGGGCTGGCGTTGAGCGGGAAGAAGTAGCGGTAGTTGTCCCGGTAGCTCGAACCGATCCCGTTCTGGAGCGAGGGGGAATAGGTGACGTACTGCTCCCCGGCACCAGGGCTGAGGGTGCCGTCGGACTTGAACAGGTAGACGTAGGAGCTGTCCCCGTTGAGCGGGTCCTCGAGCCTGAATTCCATCCCCGACCTGGCGACCACATGGGCGGGGTCGGATTCGATCGGCGCCTTGGATCCCGAATCGAAGGCCATGAAGGCGACCTCGTCGTTCGAGTCGAGAGTGGCGTCGGTGTCGGCCCCGGTCCGGGTGCCGGCGTCCGCATAAACCTCGATGTTGACCGACGACAGATTGTTGGTCACGTACCCCTGGTTCGAGCCTCCGGTGACCCACGGGTAGAGGCTCACCAGGTTGATCGTCTTGCGTTCGTCGACCTGAACCGGCACCTGGTCCCAGTCGGAACCGGTCCAGCGGAAGGCGACCAGCCGGTCGGGGTCGATCCCGGTCAGGTTCCCGACCTGGCTGCCCTTGAGGACAACCGGATCCGAGTCGCGTGCAGTGAGTGCCGCCGACGACTGCTGAGCGAATATGGAGACGCCGAAAATGGCCAGAGAGAGAACCAGAAGCAACCTGCGAAAATCGGTGACTGTGCCCGCCGGGCGTCGCATCGGCACCCCGTCAGCGGCCCGGTCGGGGACTACCGGACACCGAGGATCCTTGCCGGCAGCAGCTGGTCGACAAGGGTTCCCGTCCCCATCTCGCCGACCGAGTTGACCCCCCAGCACCAGGTCTGAAGGTAACTGCTCGCGGCGCATGCGCCCGCCCCGTTCACGCTGATCGTTCGCGCCGCGGTCACTCCGGGTACGGAGACGGGATGAAATCGCGTGCGGTAGGTGCCGTCGCCGACGGCTCCGTCGTTCGCGCCCCAGCACAGAACCTTTCCGGACAGTCGGATGGCGCAGGCGGTCGATGTGTCGGTCGACAGTGCCTTCACGCGCCCGAGCCCACGGACCAGAAGGGGTTTCGAGCTCGCCCCCGGCCTGCGGCCAACCCCGAGCTGACCTTCGAAGTTCGTGCCCCAGCAGACCACCCGGTGAGTCACCCGGATGGCACATCCGTTTTCGAGGTCCACCTGGAGCGAGAGGACCTTGCCGAGGTTGCGCTTGGGCCGGATCCGGAACTCCGGATTGCTCCAGCAGACAACCCGGTGGCTGCGCTTCACCGCGCAGGAGGAATAGGTGCCGACCGCGATCGACACCGCATTCCGGATCCGGGGGACCCGGGTGGGATGGAACCGGATTCCTCCCTTCGACCCGAAGCCCGCCCGGTCACCCCAGCAGAAAACCCTGCCGTTGAACTTGAGCGCGCAGATGTTTATCCAGCTGCTGCTGAGCTGTCGCACCCCGGTCAGGCCGGCGACCCGCAGGGGGCGAAGTGATCCTTCCTTCCTGGAAGTCCCGAGTGCGCCGTCGATGTTGTCGCCCCAGCACATGACCCGGGCGGTGATCCTGATCGCACAAGTGAAACCCTCGCTTGCTTCGATCGCCCTTACACGTCCCAGACCCTTCACTCGCACGGGGGCGAGTCTGTCGCGGGTATCGCCGGTGCCGAGTTGCCCGTAGAAGTTGTCACCCCAGCAGGCGGCCATTCGGGAAGGCAGGATGGCGCAGGCGTGTCCGCTGCCGATCGAGACGGACCGGGCCGAAAGCTTCGGGCTGGAAACCTTGACCAATACCGGTTCGCTGCCCAGCAGGACGCGCTTTCCTCCGCGCAGCAACAGTCTCGCCTGAATGCGGGGGTGGGAGCGGGACAGGGCCGCACCTATCCGCATGGTTCCGGAGTATCCGCCTTTCAGGCGGAACTTCTTCACCCGTACCGACTTCCAGCGACTGGCGGCCTTTAGCTGGAGCACCACGGCCCGTGGTCGTGGCCACCTGGACGACGCGAAATCCTGGCTTACCTCGAAGGAGTAGACGACCCGGTTGGGTCCCTGATTCGCCGGATAGGCGTTGAACCTCGGATAGTCAGTGCTCGGAGTCCCCGGGCTCCCCTTCGCCATCGGCAGGAAGAGTCCGCAGCCCAGGCACAGGAGGAGCAGGGCAATGAGGCCTGCCGACCGACCACCGTCCCTGATTGTTCTCCCGCTGAACTGATTCAACTGTCTCCCCCATCCGTCCTGGACGGGGAAATTCTCGCACATCCCGAGGAGACCTCAGCGGCGGCGTTCTACCTCTTCGACCATCAGCTTGGTGTGGAGCGCGGCGATCAGGTCCTTGAGCGGTTCGACGCCGGCCTCGATCAGCTCGACTGCCCTTTCCGGGGGCATCTCGCCATCGAGACGGTCCATCAGCACGTCGACTTCCTCCTTGACGAGGGTCTCCAGCGCCCGCTTGTAGCGCAGCGTGTCGTAGACCGTGAAGCCGATCCGCTCGTCGTAGCCCCCGGCCCGGAAGCGTGAGATCGCCTCGATGATGGTCAGATCGGATGGCGAATAGCCACGCGAATTCGGGGTGAGGATCCCGATCTCGGCCAGACGGTCCAGGACTTCCTTCGGTACCCCGTACTTCTTGACCTCGGAGGCGCTGGTCCGGGTCCGTTCCCGGGCCAGGGCCCGCTCCAGAATCCTGTCCTCGACATCCAGCATCGCGGCGGCCTGGCCGGGGTCCTCCTCGAAGAGGGCCCGGATCGCCTTCAACGGCATGAAGCGTTCCTCCTGCAGCCGCTTGATCAACCGGATCCGCTCGACCGTCTCCGGCCGGTACCAGGCCATGTTCCGGCTCGTCTTGACCGGTTCGGGAAGGAGCCCCTCGCGCAGGTAGTGCTTGATGGTCGGGGCCGGGACACCCGACGCCTCGACCAGCCCGGACATCTTCAGCAGCTCCCCGTTGGCCGATGCGCGGCCTTCCCCGGTGGCTGCCTGGCTCATGCCCGGAACTCCGTCGCTCCCCCGGCGCCCGGTCCGGCCGCGACGCCCGCTTCGAAGAGCTCGTCGATCTCCTTCGGGGCAAGCCCGGCCGATGCCAGCACCTCGCGGGTGTCCGCACCGATCGCCGGAGCGGCGCTGGCTTCACCGGCCGGGGTCCGGCTCATCCTGATCGGTGAGCCGATCTGCCTGACCGGCCCGATCCCTGGCTGCTCGAATTCGACGACCATTCCGCGTGCCTCGAAGAGTTCAGATTCGAGCGCCTCGTCCAGTTCGAGGATCGGCTCGATGCAGCAGTCGTGTTGGTCGTTGAAGGCCTTCCACTCGTCGCGGGTTCGCTCGCGGAAGATCAGCGCGACTTTCTCCCACGCTTCGCTTCCGGGCCTTTCGAACTGATGCTCGATCAGGTCTTCGTTGCCGGTGCCCTCGCAGAAGGCCCGCCAGAATTTCGGCTCGAGGGCGCCGCAACTGATCCAGCCGTCGGCGGCCTGGTAGGTGAGGTAACAGATGATCCCGCCGCCCAGCATCACTTCGCCGCGGCGCGGGCTCTGGCCGTCGACCAGGGTCGCCCCGGCCGCCATGGCCAGCCAGGCGAAGGCACCGTCGGTCATCGAGATGTCGACCATCTGGCCCTTGCCGCTCTTGCCCTTCTCGATCAGCGCGGCGAGGATGCCGAAGGCGGCGTTCATCGCGCCGCCTCCGAGGTCGCCGATCTGGCCGGCCGGCTGGATCGGCGGGCCGCCGGCCTGGCCGGTCATGGCCAGCATCCCGGTCGCTCCCAGGTAGTTGATGTCATGCCCGGCGCGGTCGCGGGCCGGACCGTCCTGGCCGTAGCCGCTGATCGAGCAATAGACCAGTCCGGGATCGATATGGCTCAGGGTTTCGTAGTCGACCCCGAGCTTCTCCGCTATCCCCGGCCGGAAACCCTCGAGCACGACGTCGGCGGTCGGGACCAGTCGGTAAAAAGCCTTGCGACCCTCCTCGCTCTTCAGGTCGAGCCGGATCGAGCGCTTGCCACGGTTGAGCGAGAGGTAAAGCCCGGACCGGGTCGCACCTTCATCCGCCCCAGCCTCGGGGTCAGTGACTTCATGGAGCGGCGGGGCGTAGCGGATGTAATCGCCGGCGCCCGTGTCTTCGACCTTGATCACCTCGGCCCCGAAATCGACCAGCATCTGCGAACAGAAGCCGCCCGGCAGCAGCCGGGTAAGGTCGAGGACGCGGATTCCGTCGAGTGGCAGGCGGTCGCTCATTGCGGCTCGACGTCGACCGGGAAGTTGACCGAGTTGGCGACGAAACAGGCCTTGTGTGCCCTTTCGTGAAGTCCGTCGATGAAATCGTCGTCGGGACGTTCTCCCTCGAATTCCACCTTGGGGCGGAGTACCGCCGAGGTGAAGCGGTCACCGTCGAGGACGATCTCGGCCTGGTCCTCATAGGAGGAGACCGGGTGCCGCTTGGCCCTCGCGTAAGCGATGAACCAGAGCATGTGGCAGGAGGAAATGGCGGCGATCGTCATCTCCTCCGGGTCGGCCTTCTCCGGATCACCGCCGAACTCGGGAGCGGAACTGGCGGCCAGCGACTGGGCCCCCATCTCGACCCGGTGGGCCCGGATGTCCTCTCCGCCTTCGAGGACGAGTCGCGTGGTGTATGTGTGCGGCTCGTCGTTCATCTCAGGCACCCGCCGGCTTCAGTCCGAGCATTTCGCGGGCCTCGGCGATCGTGGCAACCTTGCGGCCCGAGTCCTCGACCATCTGCCGGGCCTTGCCGATCAGATCGCCGTTCGACCGGCACATGGTCCCGTCGGGCAGGTACAGGTTGTCTTCGACTCCGGCCCGGACGTTGCCGCCCAGGGTGATCGAAGCGGCGAGCAGCTTCCACTGGTCGCGGGAGATGCCGATCACCTGCCAGTTGTTCGGTCCCTCCGGACCACCCGGGACCTGGTCAGCCATCACCCCGACGTTGCGGGGGGTCGGGCGGATGCCCCCGGTGACCCCCATCACCAGCGAGATCTGCGAGGGCGGCTTGATCAGCTCCATGTCATAGAGCGGATCCAGGTTGGCGACGTGACCGGCGTCGAAGCATTCGTGTTCCGGCTTGATCCCCAGCTCGTTCATCGCGGTGATGAACTCGACGATCGTGTCGAAGGAATTCTCGAAGACCGCCTTGAAGACGAAGTCCTTGCGACGCTTCGAGTACTTGGCGTAGTTCATCGAACTCATGTTTAGCGCGGCCACATCGGGCCGGCAGGCCTCGAGATAGGCGATCCGCTTCTCGATCGGGATGCCGATCGCACCGGTCGAGTAGTTGATGATCACGTCCGGGCACTCGGCCTTGATCGCCTCCGTGATCGCCTGGAAATCCTCGATCTCATACGACGGGGTGCCGTCCGGCTTGCGGGCGTGGATGTGGATCTGGCTGGCGCCCTCGTCCACGGCGCGCCGGGCCTCGGCCCCGTACTCCTCGGGTGTGTAGGGAATGGCCGGGCACTGGTCCCGGTTCGCGATCACCCCGGAGATCGAATTGCTGATGATCACCGGGCTTTCGAACTTGCTCACTGGTTTTCTCCGTTCGGGTATCTGGCTGCGGCTTCATTCACCTCGGCCACCAAAGCGGTCAGGTCAGCTGCTTCGGCCTCGTCGGGCTTGATCGCCTGGATGATTCCGGACATGCCACCGTTCCTCCCCGACATGCTGATCGTGGGGGTGGCGAGCATTCCGCTCTTGAAACTCAATTCGAGTTGCTGGATCGTCGCTATGTGGATCCGTCGGGAACCGTCGGTGGCGAACCCGAACATCTCGAAAACCTCGCCGTCGAAACGAATAACCCCCGAATGGGCGGAGGAGCCGCTCGAGTTCAGACGCACCTCACTCATCGCTGCCCCCTGCCGGTCGGCTCATACCGGCATCACCCCGTGCTTCTTCCAGGGCCGCTCGACGTGCTTGTCCTTGGCCATCTTCAGGCCCCGGATCACCGTCTGGCGGGTTTCCCGGGGGTCGATTATGTCGTCGATCATCGCGTTGCCTGCCGCGATGTACGGGTCGATCTGCTGGCGGACCGCGTTCAGCATCGCCTCGCGAGTCGCCTCCGGATCCTCGGCCGCCTCGATCGTCGAACGACCGATGATGTTGACCGCCCCTTCGGCGCCCATCACCGAGATCTCGGCTCCGGGCCAGGCGACGATGAGGTCGGGCTCGTAGGCCCGGCCGCACATCACGTAGTAGCCGGCGCCATAGGCCTTGCGGACCAGGACGGTGATCTTCGGCACCGTGGCCCGGCTCACCGCGTAGAGCATCTTGGCGCCGTGACGAATGATCCCCTGCTGCTCGACCTTGGAGCCGACCATGAAGCCCGGCACGTCCTGCAGGAAGAGAAGCGGGATGTTGAAGGCGTCGCAGAGGTTGATGAAGCGGGCCGCCTTGTCGGCCGAGTCGACGTCGAGCACGCCACCGAGCTGCTTCGGCTGGTTGGCGACGATGCCGACCGACATCCCGCCCATCCGGGCGAAGCAGGTGATCAGCGAGCGGGCGAACCTCGGCTTGATGTCGAAGTAGTCGCCGTCGTCGACGATCTCCTTGATCACCTCGTACATGTCATAGGGCGTGCGGGGCGATTCGGGGATGATCTCCAGCAGCCGTTCCGATCCACGGTCCTCCGGGTCTCCGGTTTCGATTGCCGGCGGCTTCTGTTCGCAGTTGGAGGGGAAGTAGCTGAGGTACTTCCTGACGGCGGCAATGCATTCCGGGTCGTCCTTGACCTCGAGGTCACCGACCCCGGACTTGCGGCAATGGACCCGGGCGCCGCCGAGGTCCTCCATGTCGATCTCCTCGCCGGTCACCGCCTTGACCAGATGGGGTCCGGCCAGGGCCATCGCACCCTGTCCGACCACCATCGGAACGAAGTCCGAGAGGCCGGGGATGTACGCGGTCCCGGCGGCGCAGGGCCCCATCATCGCGGCGACCATCGGGACCACCCCGGACATCTGCACCTCCTCGCGGAAGAGATGGCCGGAACCGGCAAAGAGCGAGCCGGCGGCTTCCTGGATACGGGCCCCCGCCGAATCGAGCAGCCAGACCAGCGGCATCCTCTTCTGAAGCGCCATCTCGCGGATCCTGGTGACCTTGATCTCGCCGGTCTGGCCCATCGAGCCGGCCATCACGGTGAAGTCATAGGCGACTATCGCGACCGCCCGGCCGTCAACGTCGCCCCAGCCGGTGATCACGCCGTCGGCCGGCGCGTCCTTGCTCTGCATCGCCGGCTGCGAGTAATGGGGCCTGCCGTGGATGCCGATCTCGTTGAAGGTGCCTTCGTCGACCAGCAGGTCGATCCGCTCACGGGCGGTCAGCTTGCCGCGCTCGTGCTGGGCCTCGATCTTCTCGAGACCGCCACCGAGGCGGGCCTTCCCGCGACGCTCGTGGAGCTGTTCGGTCAGCGCGTCAAGCGGCGCCGTGCCAGGCAGCAGGTTCTGCGGAGCCTCGCCGGCCCCGTTCCCGTTCTCGCTCATCAGCGTCCCTTCCATTCCGGTTCGCGCTTTTCGAAGAAGGCCTTCACGCCCTCGATCGCGTCCTCGCTGGAGAGCTCGATCGCGAGCTGGGAACGCAGGTAATCGAGGGCGGCGGCGAGGTCCATGTCCATCTGACGCCACATCGCGTCCTTGCCGAGCTTCATGATCAGCGGGGACTTGCGGGCCAGCATCGTGGTCCAGTCCTCGAGGACCAGGTCAAATTCCTTCTTCTTGGCGACGTAGTTGACGATGCCCGCCTCCTTGGCGTCCTTCGCCTCCATCCGGCCGCCCAGCAGGAGCATCTCGTTCGCCTTCTTGCGAGGCACGTTCCGGTAGATCAGCGCCATGATCATGAAGGGGAACAGGCCGACGTTGATCTCCGGAGTTCCGAAGGTCGCCTCCTCGCTGGAGATGATCAGGTCGCAGGCAAGGGCGAGTCCGAGCGAGCCGGCCAGCACGTGACCCTTCGCCGCGACGATCGAAGGCTTGCCGAGCTGGCCCAGCAGCTTGAAGGCCTCGACGAAGCTCTCCGCCCCTTCGAACTTCTGGACGGCGTTGGCGTCACCGCCGAAGGCGGCGAGGTTGCCGCCGGCCGAAAAGACCGTTTCGTGCGAGGAAGCCAGCACCACGACCCGGACTTCGGAATCGCTGCGGGCGATGTGCAGGGCCGTGATCAGCTCGGAGAGGAGCTCGTCGGAAAGCGCGTTCCGGGTGTCGGGGTCGTCAAGGGTGATGGTCGCGATGTGGCTGGCAACCTCGTATCTGATCTTCCCGAAGTCGGGACTGGCTTGGCTCATGGCCCGGACGATACCACCTGATCGAGAGTAGAAAGTGTTACTGTCCACTTTCAGAATCTGTCAAGCCCCTGCGGGCAAGGACTTCACCGAGGAGAACCGCGTGTCCACCGAAACCGTCATCAAGCCGGACCACGAGGCCGGTCGCAAGCACTTCATCTTCACCCAGGAGCACGAAGACCTCAGGGAGTCGATGACCGACTGGGTCAAGAACGAGCTTTACCCCCACCGCAACGAATGGGAAGAAACCAAGTGGCCCGACTCGGCAATGCAGCGGGCCGGCGAACTCGGCTACCTCGGCCTCTGCTTCCCCGAGGAGTACGGCGGACAGGGCGGCGACTATTACTACTCGCTGGTCCGGGCCGAAGCGCTCAGCTACTCGGGCTCCGGCGGACTCGGGATGGGCTTCGCGGTCCAGACCGACA
>JAGQUR010000169.1 GCA_020438395.1 Solirubrobacterales bacterium
TGGTCTTCGAGATCGCCGGCTGACCGGATTCGATCGCGAACATCCGAGCGAGCTGGCGGCCGAAGCCGTCGGCGCGGGTCCAGGTCTCGACGCACTCGAGCGTTTCCGGATTGGGCTCGGCACCGACCGTGCCGCCGACCGCGTTCACGAACCCGTCCCACATGGCGACGTGATCGGCCTCTTCGGCCGCGTGGGCCTCGAGACCGCCCCGCTCGGATTCCGGCGCCGTGGCGGCGATGTCTGCGCTCAGCTTGGCGATCGCTTCGGTCGCGTACCGGTACTGGCCGGAGTAGTGAGCGAGTTCCTCACGGGTCAATTCTCCCGCGGACCAGCGCTGGTAAAAGGGGTGCTCCAGAACGTTGTGTTCGGCCCTGGCCTGCTCGATGCGGTCCCACAGATTCGTGTTCACGAGTTTCTCTCCTCGTAGAGCTCGTAGGGGGGTGACTGGAGGCTGATCATATCCATACGATCACCTCATCCTTCCCCTGCGTGATGACATAGCGGCGCCCGAGCTCCCCGGCAAGGCGACCTGGGTCGGCAAGGACCCCGGAAAGATGCCCGTCCTCACCGCGAAGGGACCTGTGCTGGTCCATTTTCTCGACTACAGCCAGCTCAACAGCGTTCGTACGCTTCCCTATCTGAACGAGTGGCACCGGCGCTACGTACCAATGGGCCTGAGAGTTCTGGGGGTCCAGGCGCCAAGGTTCCCGTTCGGCGCCGACCCGGCTGCGACCGAACGCGGGCTCGCCCGGCTGGAGGTCGGTTTTCCGGTGGTGATAGACGATCGCAAGCTGCTCTGGACCGGCTACGGCTGCGAAGGCTGGCCCAGCCTCTTCCTCTGGGGCCGTGGCGGCATCCTGCGCTGGTTTCACTTCGGCGAGGGCGATTACGCCGGGACCGAGGAGGCGATCCAGGCGGCCCTCGGGGCGGCTTTCGAGAACCTGCCGGAGTTGCCCGCGGTCATGGACCCGATCCGGGCCAGCGATGCCCCCGGGGCCGAAGTCATGCCTCCCGGCCAGGAGCTCGTGCCCTTCGAGGACCGTCCCTGGACGGTCGACGACGGCCAGGCCTTCGATGTCGAATATGAGGGCGGAGGTGCCTACGCGACCGCCGAGGGTTCAGGCCAGCTGAAAATCACTCTTGATGGCCAGCCGCATGCGGAGGTCGAGGTCGATGGACCCGGCCTCTACCCGCTGGCCGAACACGACCGGCACGGAGCCCACCGGATCGGCATCGAGCTCTCCGGATCGCCGGCCATCTGGTCGGTCAGCTTCGCTCCCGCGGTCGCCTGAACTGAATCAGGAGGCCATCGGGAGACCGTTTCGGATCTCCTTGGGCAGCATGAAGCGCACCGACTCGTCCACGGTGCGAAGTTCGGAGACGTCCTCCACCCCGCGCTCCCGGAACAGCTGGACCAGATCCTCGACCAGTTCCTCCGGCGCACTGGCCCCGGAGGTGATGCCGACGGTCCTCACGCCATCCAGCCACTCTTCCTGGACCTGGGAGTGATTGTCGATCAGGAAGGACTCGGAGCCATGCTCCCGCGCCACCTCGACCAGACGATTCGAATTCGACGAGTTGGTCGAGCCGATCACCAGGACAAGGTCACATTGCCGGGCCAGCTGCTTGACCGCGATCTGGCGGTTGGTAGTGGCGTAACAGATGTCCTCGCCCTTGGCGGTGACGATTCCGGGGAAACGCTCGCGCAGGCGGGCGATGATCTCGGCAGTCTCGTCCACCGACAGCGTGGTCTGGGTGATCAGGGCGACATGGTCCGGATCGTCGATCTCGAGCCGGTCCACTTCCTCGACGGTCTGAACCAGGACGATCGAATCGGGGGCCTCCCCCATCGTCCCTTCCACTTCCTCATGACCCTCGTGGCCGACCATGATGATCGTGTAACCCTCGGCCGCGAACTTGCGGGCCTCAACGTGAACCTTGGTGACCAGCGGGCAGGTCGCATCGATCGTGCGGAGCTGCCTGGCTGCGGCATTCTCATGA
Organism: Solirubrobacterales bacterium; assembly: GCA_020438395.1. Taxonomy (GTDB): domain Bacteria; phylum Actinomycetota; class Thermoleophilia; order Solirubrobacterales; family 70-9; genus 67-14. The sequence goes on from JAGQUR010000169.1 coordinate 2,002, forward strand.
ACCGCGGGAGAAACGCCGTGAGCAGAGAAGACAACGATCTCGCCTTCGGGCACTTCGGTTTCTTCCTCGACGAAGATCGCCCCGCGGGCAGCGAGCTGCTCGACCACATGCTTGTTGTGGACGATCTCCTTGCGGACATAGATCGGGGCACCATGGTTATCCAGCGCCCGCTCTACGGTCTGAACCGCTCGATCGACGCCGGCGCAGTAGCCGCGGGGGGCGGCCAGAATGACTTTCTCTATCCCGGTGGACAGTGTTTCGGGCATTGGACAAGGGTACCCGAGTCAAGGTTGTGGCCGAAACTCTGTCCTCGCCCCGGGGCCGTGAGGGGCCGACCTGCTTCGTCGTCGCGAAACGCCGGGCAACCAGCCCGTCTCTTCCGCTCCTCCTTGCATCTCGACCCCTCACGGCCCCGGTTCTTCGGGACGTTTCGGCCACAACCTTTAGAGTCTTGTCCTAGTCCACCATGGGGAGTTATGGAACCCGCCAGCCACGAACTTGATCGACTGACTGCGATTGATGCGCAGTTTCTGACCAACGAGAACGAGAACTCGCACATGCACATCGGTGCGGTGATGATCTTCGAAGGAGATCCGCCGACCTATGACGAGTTCAAGGCCCACATCGGTTCGCGCCTGGATTTCGTTCCGCGCTACCGCCAGAAGCTGGTTTACCCGCCCTACGGCACCGGCCGCCCGCTCTGGGCCGATGACCCGGACTTCAACCTCAATTACCACCTGCGCCACACCGCCCTGCCCAAGCCGGGCGGGGAGCGTGAGCTCAAGATTCTCGCCTCGAGGCTGTTCTCGCAGGCCCTGGACCGGTCGAAGCCGCTCTGGGAGATGTTCCTGGTCGAAGAACTCGAGGGCGACCGGTTCGCGATCATCATCAAGAGCCACCACGCGATGATCGACGGAATCTCCGGGGTCGACATCGGCACCGTTATCTTCGACGTGACTCCCGACGCGGAGCCGATCGTCCCGAAGGAGGAGTGGAAGCCGAAGCCGCTGCCCTCGAACCTGAACCTGCTGGAACGGAGCGCCAAGGAACTCGCCACCGAGCCGGTCAAGCTCGGCGAAAAGGCGGTCAACGCGCTTCGCAAGCCTTCGAGCCTGGCCGGCCGGGTCGGCGAGAGTGCCGAAGGTCTGGCCGAGGTCGCCAGGGCACTGGCCGATTCAGCACCCGAGGTTCCTCTGAACGTGCCAATCGGCCCCCACCGGCGGATCACCTGGACCAGCGCCGACCTTGAGGAGTTCCGGCGGATCAAGGACGTTTTCGGGACCACCGTCAACGACGTGGTTCTGGCGGTTGCTGCCGGCTCGATCCGCAAGTGGCTGGTCAAACGCGGGGTCGACACCGATGGCCTCGAACTACGGGCGATGGTCCCCGTCTCGGTCCGCTCCGACGACGAGCGCGGCCAGCTCGGCAACAAGCTGGCGACCATGCGCGCACCGCTCCCGGTCTACGAATCGGACCCGGTGGCCCGCCTTGAGATCGTCAGCGCCGCGATGGATGGCCTCAAGCAGTCAAAGCAGGCACTTGGAGCCGAAGTGATCGCCCGTCTCAATGACTTCGCGCCCCCCACCCTGCTCGCGCAGGCAGCCCGGCTCACCTTCTCGACCCGGCTCTTCAACCTGCTGGTCACCAATGTGCCCGGCCCGCAGATTCCTCTGTACGTGCTCGGGCGAAAGCTGGACCGGCCCTACCCGGTCGCCTTCCTGGCCAAGAACCACGGCCTCGCGGTCGGCGTAATGAGCTACGCCGGACAGGTCAACATCGGCCTGATCGGTGACTTCGACGCGATGCCCGACATCGGCCAGGTCCGCCG
>JAGQUR010000170.1 GCA_020438395.1 Solirubrobacterales bacterium
CCTTGGCCTTGCCGCCGCGGTTGTTGGTCACAACAACGTTCTTGGCGGTGCGGGTGCCGGTGTTCTTGACGGTGACCTTGTAGGTGCCCTTCTTGCCGTTCTTGACGGCGCTGGGGCCCTTGACCTTCATGCCACCGAGCTTGACCTTGCCGGCGTTGCCGACGCAGTCCTGGGTGGTCTGGGGCGAAGTGACCGTGGTGGTCGGGCCGGTCTCGGTGCCGCTCGGGTAGGCGCGCTCACCGAGCTCGAAGACGGCGTTGGTCTTCAGCGGGCTGCTGGCGCACTTGGCCTGGACGTAGTTCGGGTCGAGGCCATGGGTGTTGACGCCGATGTCGGGGCGGTCCAGCTGGTCACCCGGCAGGTCGAGCTCGAAGTACTTGACAGCCGAGTCGTTGGACAGGACCGGAACGGCGATGTCGAGGACGCTGCCCTTGAGGGTGCCGGTCATCAGGATGCCGACGTTGGTGGTCTTCGAGTAGCTGTAGATCTTCAGCTTCGGCTGGTTGCTGTTGTTGGTGCCGGCGTTGAAGACGACCAGGATCGGATCACCGATCAGCGCGGTCGGCTGGTTGATCTTGGCCAGGTAGATGGCCGCGGTACCGGTACCGACAACCGACTTCGAGCACGCGGAAACCACGCCCGAGGGGTCGGACAGGTTCGAGCTCGGGCTGAGCTTGCTGTCCGGGCAGACCGGGGTCTTCGAGTTGTTCGGCTTGAAGGTCATGCCGGCCGGGAAGGTCACCTTGACGTTCTTCATCGGGTTGACCTTCGGCGAGGTGTTCGGCGTGGTGACCTCGGCGCGGAGCTTCAATTCGGAAGCAACCTGGGCTTCCTTGTAGAAGGTGCCGCTCTTGGGCGAGAGATCGGTGGTGGCGGTCACGGTTTCATCCGCTGCGTTCGCGTTGGCGACCAGCGCGAAGGGGACGACCATCGCGATCACGAGGGCTATGTATTTCTTCAGGGGATTCATTTCTTTGCCTCAATCATGTGGAGTGTTGGAGAGAACGGACGATCCGCGCCTGTGTGCGGGCCGTCACCTATAAATACCCGCCGAAAACGGCTTTGTTTCGCCATTTACGAAACATTTAGGGCACCCAAAGCAAATCGGCCGGAGGGCTCCTGAAAGCCCTCCGGCCGACTTTGGTACGCGGAATCTACCGGGTCAGCGACGAAGGATGCGACCCCAGGCCACCGTCTTCGTGGCGCGGCCGTTCTTCGGGTTGATGCGGAAGACGATCTTCGCCTTGCTGCCCTTGCGGCCAGTTACCCGCGCCTTTACCTTGGTCCAGCGAGTCTGGCCGGGCCAGATGTTGGCCATCCGGGAGCTGCCGCGGGCGCTTCCGTACGCCTTCACCTTGACGCCCCTGGCGACCGCGGTACCGGTGTTCTTGACCTTTACCTTGAATACCTTGCGCGACCCCCTCCGGAGGCGCTTGGGCCCGTAGGCTCTCGCCTTCTTCAACCGCGGGTTGCCCTTGAGCCCCTTGCAGTTCATCGTGAACGGCGTCGCCTTCACGATGGTTTCGGGACCGGTGTCTGTGCCGCCGGGGAAGGCCCGTTCACCCAGGGTGAAAGTTCCGTCGGTGGTCCACTTGCCGCTCGAGCATTTTGACCGGGCGTAGTTCGGGTCGAGACCCTTCACGGTCTCCGTACCGTTGTCGGTCTCCACCTGGATGCCCGAACCGGGGATGTCCAGCCGGAACGAGGCCGTCGCGGAGTCGTTGCTGAGGACCGGGATGAACACGTTCTCGATCCCCTTCTTGGTCAATGATCCGAACATCAGTATTCCGTAGTTGGTCGTCTTGGAATAGGCGTAGATCTTCATCCTGGCGTTGCCGTGTTTGTCCCGGCCGGCGTTGAAAATCACCAGCTGGGGGTCACCGATCAGGGCGGTCGGCTGGTGGATCTTGGCGATGTAGATCTCGGCGACACCGGTACCAATCACCGATCGCGGGCAAATCGCCACGATCGCCGCTACTCCGGCCGCGAGGTTGGATCGTTGATTCAACTTGCTGTCCGGGCAGACCGGTGTGCGCCTGTTGTTCGGGTTGTAGGTCAGGTCGGTGGGGAACTTCATCACCGATCTCTTGAGCGGATTCACCTTCGCCGAGGTACCCGGAGTATGGACCTGGACCGAGAGGGACGTGTTCACCGGAACCCGCTTTTCCTTGTAGAGCTTTCCGCCGCGAGGCACCACAGAGTTCTGGAGGGTGATCGTCTCGTCGGCCGCCGCGGCAAGGCCGGGCAGAGCGATGAATGACGTCACCGCAAGCGCTGTCAGGCTGGCAATAATTCTCAGCTTGTTCATTGGATCTCCTTTCGTCCGTGGCCGTCCTTGCGACGGCACCTCTCTCTAAGGCCTACCCACTCTTTTCCCACTCACACCTTATGTCCAGGTAAAGACGGAGGGCCCGCACCGTCTGACAGTACGGACCCTCCGTTTCATGCGCGGGTTTGCGCCCGTCAAGTGTTTTCCGTCAGCGCCGGGCTCCATGGCACCGGGTCTTGTAGGGCCTGGCGTTCACCTTCGTCGAGGGGCCGGTCGGGGTGCCGGACGGGTAGGCCCGCTCACCGAGGGTGAAGGTCCCGCGGGTTACCCATTTGCCCTTCGAGCATCTGATCCGGGCATACCTTGCATCACGTCCCCGAATGGTCTTGCCACCGTCCTTGATCGGGGGCCCGGGAATCGCCAGTACGAAGCTGGCGGTGCCAGAGTCGTTGCTGAGGACCGGAATCGCCACGTTGATGATCCCCTTGCGGGTTAACTTGCCGCGCATCAGGATGCCGACGTTGGTGGTCCTGGAATAGGCGTAGATCTTGATCTTCGCGTTGCCCCGCCGGTCCTTGCCGGCGTTGAAGATCACCATCTGCGGATCTCCCACCAGCGCGCTCGGCTGGTTGACCTTGGCCAGATAGATCTCCGCGGTTCCTGTGCCGATCACGGAACGGGGGCAGACATTGACGGTCGCCCGACTCCGGCCGACAGGTTCGACTGCTCACTCAGCACCTTGTCGGAGCAGACCGGGGTGCGCCGCTTGTTCGGGTTGAAGCTCAGATCCCTCGGGAAGCTGATCACGGCCCGCTTCAGCGGATTGACCTTTGCTGACGAGCTCGGCGTATTCACCTCGACCGAGAGCTGCATCTTCGCGGGAACGCTGCGGCGTTTGAACATCTTGCCCTTTGAGGGCACGACGACGGTCTTCAGGGTGATGGTCTCATTGGCGGCCGAGACAGTTCCCGGGCTTGCCACTCCAACCAGGGCCGGCGCGCAGGGCAGGCAGGCCAGAACGGCGAATCGCTTCAGGTTGAACACAGAATCTCCTCTCGCGGAGACGCCCCTAAGGCGCCTCCATGGACATCCTTGTTTACCCAACCCGGATTTTCCTAACACTTTCTTTACGAACTGAGTTGTTCGCGGTAACCAGGAACGTTGCTTTCCGCTTTCCCCTGCGGGATGCCGAGGTTGCCCGGACCTTCACCGTCCTCGACCCCTGAGGCGGAACTGAACCGACCAGCCGGGTGCCGGACAAAGCTCCCCGGACCTTCAGCTTCACTCCCCGGGCCGTGGCGAATCCGGAGTTCCTAATCTTCACCCGAAAGGTGGTTTTGCGGTTCGGTCGTACCCGGTCGGGTCCCGAAACCCTGGCGATGGCGATCCGGGGAGCCCCCGCCCGACCCTTACAGGACATTTCAAACGGATTGGAGCTGAGCAGGGTGTCCGGACCGATCGGCGTTCCGCTGGGGTCGGCACGTTCACCAAGCACGAATGCTCCCGTTGCGCGCCAGGTACCAGTCGAACACTTTGCCCGAAGATATTCGGGGTCAAGCCCCTTTACATCCCCCAGCGGCTCGCCGGGAATCCCGAGGGTGAACTCGCTGATCGCGGAGTCTGCCGGCAGGACGCCGATCTCGATCCGCAGCTGGCCGTCCCGGGCGAGCGTTCCCCGCATCAGCAACCCCGTGTTCACCGTCTTCGAGTAGCCGTAGATGAGGATCCTGGGCCGCCCGCTCTGGTTGCGACCGGCGTTGAAGACGACCAGTTGCGGGTCGGTCACGTCGGCAACCGGCTGGTTCAGCTTGGCGAGCTTGACCTTTGCGTCACCGGTACCCACCACCGAGTCGGGGCAAAGGGCGACGATTGCCTGGATCCCGGCGGCTAGGTTGGTCTGCTCGTTTAGCTTGCTGTCCGGGCAGGCGGGGGTCCTGCCGGAGTCGGGGAAGAAATCCATGTCCCGGGGGAAGGTCACGTTGGCGACCTTGATCGGGGTCACTTTGGGGGATGCCGGTGGCGCGGTGACCGTCACCGTCAGGCTCGCCGAGATGGGCCTGTGGACCTCCTTGTAGAGGGGGCCCGCCGTGGGCTTGGCCGCCATCGACAGCCCGATGGTTTCCTGACTGGCGCTAGCGGCCGGGCTCAAGGCCGCGCATCCGAGCAGGACGGCCGCGAGCAGGACGTTGAGTCTCTTCATGTTCTCCCTTTTGTTGGACCGAAAGCAGAAGGGCGGCCCGAGGGCCGCCCTTCTCGCGAACTTCTGTCAGCAGGAGATTCCTACTTGACCTTGACCTTGATCTTGGCCTTGCCGGTGGCTCCACCCTTGGCGGTGAAGGTCAGCGTCTTCTTGCCGCCCTTGCGGCCGGTGACCTTGGTCTTGACCTTGACGGCCTTGGACTTGTCCGGGTTGATGTTCCCGGCCTTGCCCTTGCCGCCGCCAGTCGCATTCACCTTGACACCCTTGGCGATGCCGGTGCCCTTGTTGGTGATGGTGACCTTGAAGGTGGCCTTCTTGCCGCGCTTGACGGCCTTGGGGCCCTTGACCTTGACCGACAGCTTCGGCTTGCCGACGAGACCGGTGCAGTTCTGCGTGGTCTCGGGCGAGTCGACGGTGGTCTCGGGACCGGTGTCGGTGCCGCTCGGGTAGGCACGCTCACCGAGGATGAACTGGGAGTTCGTCTTCAGCACGCCGCCGGCCGGGCAGGTCGCCTTCACGTAGTTCGGATCCAGACCGCGGGTGCTGACGTTGATGTCAGGACGGTCGAGCAGCGGACCCGGAAGGTCGAACTGGTAGTACTTGACGGCCGAGTCCTCCGAGAGAACCGGAATGGCAACATCGAGGACGCCGTTGATCAGCGTGCCGTGCATCAGAATGCCGACGTTGGTGGTCTTCGAGTAGGCGTAGATCTTGATCGTGGCGCGGCCCTGATTGTCCTTGCCCGCGTTGAAGATGACCAGGATCGGATCGCCGATCAGCGCGGTCGGCTGGTTGATCTTGGCGAGGAAGATCGCCGAGGTACCGGTACCGACGACCGAGTTCTTGCAGGAATTGACGACTCCTTCGGCATCCGACAGATTCGAAGCCACACTGAGCATGGCGTCGGTGCAGGGCGGAGTCTTCTTGTTGTTCGGGTTGAACGACACTCCTGCCGGGAACGTGGTCTTGGTGTTCTTGAGCGGGTTCACCTTCGGCGACGAGGCCGGAGTGGTTACTTCAGCCCTGATCGTGAAGTTGGCTGGAACCGGCTTCGCCTGATAAAGCGAACCACTTCTGGCGCTGACGTTGGTGGTGCCTTCGACGGTCTCGTTCGCCGCCTGGGCCGAGGCCGCCACGGTGAGTGACGCTACAAGCGCCACAACAATGGCTACAAGCTTCTTCATCTGGGTCTCTCTTCTCTCCTGTGGATTGCACGTGGTTGCGACTTGTTAGCCGCTCCCACTCCCTAACCGGTCGCAGCTTACATGAACACGAACCCGAATATTGCCCATTAGTTGCGGTATTGAAACCTCGGCCCCGAATTACTATGCAACGAATCGGCAATATGTCGCCCCTCATGCGGAATCCGGCGCCATGCCGGGAGATGCAGGAGTTTTTGAAATCGGCCGGGAAACCCCCGACGGCCCTACTGGTCTCGGTAAACGTGCAGGTACTGGGTCGACGGTTGCGACGAATCGCCGATCGGAGTGAACGGTTCCTGCTGGGTGCATGCCGGTGCCGGAACATCGTTGGTCTGGAGCTGGTCTCGCATCAGGTAGGTCAAGGCCTTCGTGTACCAGTCCTCCTGCTGGGCGGGGCTGAAGCCGTACCTCAGGTTGGTTCCGAACTGGGCTTGCTGAACCGGGGTGAGGCCGCTCCAGGGGACGATCGTGGCGTTGACGGCGCCGGAACAGTTCGCACTCGAGAACACCTTCATGCCTCCGCTTGAAAAGGCCAGGTTGCCTCCAGGCGCGGTGTATGGGTTGACGCGTCCGGATGAAGCGCCGGTTCCCGGATATGCGGTGTAGGTCTCCGGTCCGAGCCTGATGCCGGCCCGGATGTAGTTCTGCCCGGCACCGATGTCGAGCTGCGTCGCGGCGGCAGCATTGGCAATCAGCGACGGAATTTCCTTGCGGTAAAGGCTGGCCGTCTCGAGCAGCGGGTTGAACTCGGCGAGGTAGTCGGGAAGCCTGGCGAGCAGGGTCGGTGCGTCACTGTCGAGGAATGCCCGCAGCGACGGGAATGCCTTCGGAGCCTTGCGGATAACCGGCTTCAGGTTGATGTAGAGCCGCTCGCTGACCGGAGCCAGTCTGGCGGAAGCCTTCAGGGTGGGCGAAAGCTGCTGTGCGACCGGAACCAGCTTGCGCATGATCGGCGTCGCGAAGTCCGAGAAGTTGCCGAGTCGGTCCTGAGTGAGCCTGGATTCGCGCAGGAAAGTCGGCAAGACCCTGAAGAAGTCCTTGAGCTGCTGGTCGCGGTCGGCCAGTGTCGTGAACACGGTGTCCGTGTTCTGGATCATCCCGCTGAGCTGGCCCTGCCGCTTGCTGATCGCATCGAAGACCACACCGGTGTTCCTGATCAGCTTCGACACCTCCGGTTCCTGGTCGTTCAGGATCTGGAGCACGTCGGTCAGCGAAGTGAGGGTGCCGGGCAGGATGCCGAGAGTCTGGTTGAGGGTCGCGCCACGCCCGTTGATCGCGATCGAGTTGTCGATTGCGCCCTGCATGAAAGCTTCCCTGGTCTTGGCATCGAAGGTGCGGAAAATCTCGTCGAGCTGGACCGACTTCGCCACCTGGGCCGGCGGCAGTTGGTCACCGTCTTCAAGCATGCCGTCCCGCTTGTCACCTGGGGTCAGCTCGACGTAGGCCTCGCCGAGCAGGCTCTTGGCCCGCAGAATCGCTCTCGTGTCGGCGGGTATCGGCGCGTATTCAGGCTCGATGTTAAGCGTCACGATCGCCGTGCCATCTTCGCTGCCTTCACCGAGGTCGATCGCCTTGACCCGTCCCACTTCCACCCCGGAGATGTCGACCTCCGACTGCTCGGCCAGCTGGCCGATCTGGGTCAGCGGCAGCTTGACCTCGTAGCCACGCGCCGCCAATGGGGTCGGGCCGCCGAAAGCGACCCAGACGAAAAGAAGCAAACCGAAACACGAGAGCGCGAAGCCCGCGATGGCGATCATCTGTCCGACTGAAGGGGCCTGTTTATTCATGGAGTCGCACAGATCGAGGTCGCGGGGGCAAGCTGGTTCAGGCGGTAGGCCGGCTCGAGCTGCGGCAGGCCGCCCTTGACGCCTTCAAACTGCGTCGCGGTGTTGCAGGTGATCAGGCTGACTCCGCGACGCACCGGGCCGTCAGCGTCCTGGAAGGAGACCGAGGCGTTGAAGTTGTGGTTCATCCAGGGCAGGTAGAACAGGAAGCCCTCGGAATCCCCGGGCGGGTTGTAGGCGAGCATGTTGAACAGGGTGTTGAGCTCAGTGAATACGCCCTGCAGGTTCGGCGTGGTCTTCGCTCCAGCCTTGCTGGTCTGCCCGAGTTCGCGGAAGACCGGCTGGACTTCCCGGGTGAAGGGCCGGATGTCGTTCCGAACCAGCGGCGTCGTATCGGTGGCCAGCCGCTCGACCGAGAGCAGTGAACCCTTGAGGTTGCGGGCGCCCGGGATCAGACCGAGCAGAGTCGGCCTGGTCAGGCGGGAAAGCCGGTCGGACTTCGCAAGGTTGACCTTTCCGGCCTGCAGGGTCGACGGGAATTCACGCAGGGCTTCCCGCAACGACGCTTCCTGGGCCGCGTAATTGCCCAGTGACTTGCGGGAGTTGGTGATGAAGTCGGCAACCACCTGGTCGTTGTTGCCGAGCTCGGTCGCGACCTGGCTGAACGAGTGGATCCCCTTGGCGATGTACTTGCGGCGCTTTTCCAGCTCGCCGTTCAGGCGGGCCGTGTAGGTGGCGAACGGTCCGAATCGACGCAGGGCCTGGGAGAGCTCGGGGCCCTTGTCGTGGAGGCCCTCGCCGGCGCCGTTCAGCAGCAGGACAAGGTAATCCTGGGTGTCGCGGTCCAGCGAAGCCAGGATCTGGTCCATCTGCACGTTCGACATGCTTTGCGAGACCGGGAAGGTGGTTCCTTCCGGCGGGGTCGGCCCCTTGGTGCCGGGGTCGATCTCCACCACCATGTCGCTCAGCCCGGTCTTCGGCCGGAGCAGGAACTGCGCGTCGGGGTGGATCAGGTCCTTGTATTCCGGCTCGATGTCGAGGCGCACCTTCGCGATGCCGTCGTCAAGCGTCGAGGCACCGACCTTGCCGACGTTGA
>JAGQUR010000036.1 GCA_020438395.1 Solirubrobacterales bacterium
GCATCGCCCGCGGCACCACCGGCCCGGCGCTGAACGGCGAGGACCTGCCCGAAACCGACGAGGAACTGCTGACCGCGATTCACGATTCGCCGGCGATCGGCCGGATCTCCCCGGAGGGCAAGGAGCGGGTCATCTCGGTCCTGAAGGAGTCGGGCGAGTACGTCGGCATGATCGGTGACGGGGTAAACGACGTCCCGGCCCTGAAGAAGTCCCGCCTGGCGATCGCCCAGGGCAACGGCACCCAGATGGCCCGTTCGGTCGCCGACCTGGTGCTGGTCTCGGGCAGCTTCGCCGCTGTGCCGGGAATGGTCCACGAGGGCCGCCAGATCCTCCGCAACATCCAGCGGGTCTCGCGCCTCTTCATCTCGAAGGCGATGTTCACGGCTTTCCTGCTGGCCACGGTCGCGATCCCGACCGGCATCTTCCCGCTGCTGCCCCGTCAGTTCACGCTCACCTCGTCGCTGACCATCGGCATCCCGGCCTTCTTCCTCGCCCTGGCCCCGAGCGCCGGCGCCTGGCGGCCGGAGGGCTTCCTCAAGGCGATCGCCCGCTTCTCGATCCCGGTCGGCGTCGCGACCGGCATCGGCATCCTCGCCTCGTGGGTGATCGGCCGACACCTGCTGGACGTGACGCTGGACGATTCCCGAACCGTCACCTGCGCCACGGTGGTCACCGCCGGCCTGGCGATCGTGATGGTCCTCGAAGACGAACCGGGCAAGCGCCGCCTCTACGTAGCCGGCCTCTGCGCCCTGATGGCGATCGGCTTCATCCTCGCGGTCCTGATCCCCCCGATCCGAGACTTCTTCGCCCTTCAGACCTTCAACGGAGACATGCTCCTCGCCTGGGCAGCAGGATCGGCGATCGGCCTCACCCTGATGGCAATCACCCTCAAGATCATCGGCCGCGACAACCCCCGCGGCGCCCGCTGATTTCGGTTCGACGTCCGGAACTCAGCCGGCATCGGTGACGTCCGCCCGCCGGCCGCTCCTGACCGCCCCTTCCATGAGAGCCGAGAACGGCCCGGCGGTGTGTTCGCCGACGAAGCGGAACGGGCCGACCGGCTCGATCAGTGATGCGGTCACCTCGGCCGAGGGCGAGATCGAATAGGCCGCCCCGACCCGGGGATCGTCGTCCCAGGTCGAGAGGACGGCACCGTCGGGATCGAGCGAGAGCTCCGGTCTGAGCGAGGCCAGCGAGTCGAGCCACCGGTTGGGGCCTGCGCTGATCGCCAGTCCCTCCAGGGCCCGGGGCGATCCGGCGAAACAGTGAACCGCCCGCAGGGGCTGGCCGTCCTTCCCGGACTGAACCCAGCACCACCAGCGTTCGGGCACGTTCATCACGGCCCCGACCGGGGCCGGTTCCAGCAGGGGAACGAAGAGCTTGGCGGCGTGGCCGTAGCGGAGCGACTGGAATGCTTCGGCCTTATTCTCGGGCAGCGCTGGAGCGAACTGGATCCGGTCAATCACTGATCCGGGCACCGCCAGCACGCAGCGCTCGGCATCGAAGATGGCCCCGGATTCGCAGCAGACTGCGACCCCGCTCTCGGACCAGTTGATGAACTCGGCGGGTTCGTTCAGGTGGACCCGTTCGCCGAGGCGCCCGGCGAGGGCTAGCGCGAGCGACTGGTTGCCACCGACCAGCCCGGGTGAAGGAGCATCGCTTATGGCCGCCAGCCCGCCGAGCTCACCCGCGGGCACTTCCGAGGCGTCCGCCGCCGAGGAGATCTCGCAGCGGGCGAGAATCGCTTCGCGGGCGCCCTCGTCGATCTCCAGCGAAGCGATTAGCTCCGCCGCGCTCGGTTCCGACAATTCCGACGCCTCGATCCCCTCAAGCGTTCTCCGCAGCTCGGCTACCCCGACCGCCAGGTCTTCCTGCTGAACCCCGATTCCGCCTCGCGGTTCCCGGTTGCCGTACCGCATGCCCTTGTCGAGGGTCCCGATTCCGAGCTCGGCCGCCAGGGCAACCAGTTCGGTGTTGCCGGGCAGGACGAACTCGGCCCCCATCTCGATCGGCACCCCGTTCGGGAGGTTCTCCGTCCAGGTCCGCCCGCCGACCCGGTCCCGCGCCTCATGCACGGTCACGTCCCATCCGCATCGGTCAAGCTCGAACGCGGCCGTGAGGCCGGCCAGGCCGGCCCCGACCACGACCGCTTTCCGGCCGGAGCTCATCTCAGACGGGGCAGGACCTGCTCGGCAAAGAGCCGGTTGGATTCGGTGACCGCGTCCGGGTCGGCATCGAGCGAGCCGGGCACCATCACGACCCGGTCCAGCCCGAGCGCGGCAAGCTGCTTCAACCTCTCGACCACCTGGTCAGGCGGTCCGCAGACCCCGAAGCGGTCGATGAACTCGTCGCTCAATCCCTGGGCGGCGACCGACTTCGACTTGCCGTGTCCGGCCTCCTCGTACTCGGCTGCGAGCTGCTCAATCCCGGCCCTGGTCTGGTCGGAGAGTCCTTCGGTCGAGGTCGATTCGACCCCGAACCGGGCGAGGATCGCGGTACTGCCCCGGATCAGGTTCCGGGCGGTCGCCAAGTCTTCCGAGACCCCGATGTCGAGGAATGCGCCGAGCGAGACATCGTGGCCGCCCGCAGCCTGCCGCGCGTGATCGATGGCCCACTCGAGGCGCGTCGGCTCAGCCCCTACCGTGAAGTCGACCATCTCCGCATGTCTGGCCCCGACCGAGATCACCTTCGGCCCAGTGGCGGCGACCACCACGGGAACTTTCGGGGCACCGGCAGCGGCGAGCCATTCGATCGCTGCTTCCGTCCCGTTTTCAAGCGTCACGCTCTCGCCGGAGAGCAGGGCCTGGAGCCGTCCCAGTCCGGCCTCGAACTCCGCTACCGGCTGCGAGCCAAGTCCGATCTTCGATACGGCCGAGTCGCCCCGGCCGAGTCCCAGCACCACCCGGCCTCCACTTTCGACCTGGAGGGTTGAAGCGGAGGAAGCGGTGACGGCGGGGTGCCGGGTGACGAGGTTGGTCACACCCGGACCGAGCTTCAGGGTCGAGGTCACTTCAGAAGCCAGGGCCAGCTCGACCCAGATGTCAGCGTTCAGGTCCTGACTGTCGGCCAGACGCATCCCGTCGAATTCCCACTCCTCGATCTGCCTCGCCGCCGGGGCTGTCTTCCCGGCGAAGGAGAACTGGTGGATCCACACCTCCATGGAGCCAGCTTATTCGGTGGCTAGTACCGGTCGAGGATGGTGTTGGTCGCTTCGGCCAGGACGAATCCGGAGAGCGATCCGATCACCACGTCACCGGGGTAGTGGACCCCGGTGTGGACCCGGGAGTAGGCGACCCCGGCGGCGAGCATCACGAGCGGAGGGATCGACCAGGGAAGAACGTGTCCGACTCCGACCGCGAAGGCGAAGGCAGAAGCGGAGTGTCCGGAGGGGAAGGAATGCGAGGTCGGCATCCGCACATGCCGCACCTCGGGCACTGCGGCCCCCTCCCGGTCCGGGCGGGCCCGCCTAGCAACCGGCTTGACCAGGGCGTTCAGGACCGCCGAGGTGACCCCGATCGATGCCATGCCCCGGAAGGCCGCCTTCCGGCCGGCCGAACCGCCAAAGACGGC
>JAGQUR010000171.1 GCA_020438395.1 Solirubrobacterales bacterium
TACGAGGTCCCGGGGATGCATGCCGGCCCCGCGGCCTAACCACTGCCCCCCCGCCGCGTTGCCACCTGGTTCCGCGTGACACCTGCGGGTCAACGTGTGCCGGAGACCACCGGTGAGGGGGATAGGGTTCCGTTGTGCTCGATCTGGTCGCAGCGGCGGGAGACTTTGCCTTTGGACCGGGCAATTCGTTCCCGACCGTTGATCAGGACTACCTGCTCCAGGCCCGGCAGATGCAGGCGATGTCCTTCGCCATGCATGTGCCGCTGGTCTGCTTCGGCATCGCCTTCCCGAGCCTGGTGATCTTCATGGAGTGGCTCGGCCTCCGGACCGGAAAGGCCCATTTCACGGCGATCGCCCGCCGCTGGTCGAAGGTGATGATCACCCTGTTCGCAGCCGGTGTGGTGACCGGCACCCTGCTCAGCTTCGAGCTCGGGATGCTCTGGCCCGGATTCATGTCCGCCTTCGGCGATGTCTTCGGGCTTGCCTTCGGTCTCGAAGGCTTCTCCTTCTTCGTCGAAGCGATCTTCATCTCGATCTACGTCTACTCCTGGGACAGGATCTCGCCGAAGAAGCACATCCTGACGGGCATCCCGGTGATCGCGACGGGGATTACCGGTTCGATGATGGTGATCGCGGTGAATGCCTGGATGAACGATCCCGCAGGCTTCTCGGTGGACCAGGCGGGTCAGGTCATCGACGTCAAGCCGTTTGAAGCTCTCTTTGGCAACGGCCATCTCTGGCCGCAGCTCACCCACATGTATCTCGCCGCGTACATCGTGGTCGGCTTCCTGATCGCCGGGATATACGCCTTCGCCTGGCTGAAGGGGCGGCGAGGGGCCTACCTCCGAACCGCGATGGTGGTGCCGCTGGCGGTCGCCTGCCTCGCGGCCCCGGCCCAGCTCCTGATCGGTGACTGGGCGGCCCGCACCGTGGCGCGGGACCAGCCGATCAAGCTCGCGGCCTTCGAAGGGCTGTACGAGACAACCGAGGGGGCACCGGAAACGATCCTCGGCTGGTACACGGATGACAACAAGATCGAATACGGGATCCAGATCCCGAAGCTTCTTTCGTTCCTCGCCTACCACGACCCGGACGCGACGGTCCAGGGTCTCCAGAGCGTGCCGGAAGATGACTGGCCGCCGATCAACGTGGTCCGGATGTCCTTCCAGACGATGGTCGGGATCGGGACCGGGCTGGTGGTCCTCGCGGCCTGGTTCCTCTGGATCTGGTTCCGGCGACGAAGGCTCCCCGAGACGAAATGGTTCTACCGGGCGGTCATCGTCGCCGGCCCGGCCGCAGTGGTTGCGCTGATCGCCGGCTGGGTCACGACCGAGGTCGGGCGGCAACCGTGGGTGGTTTACGGCGTAATGAGGACCGAACAGGCGGTTACCGGCGCCGATGGCGTCGTATTCGGTTTCGCTGCTCTCTTCGCCGTGTACGTGGTGCTGGTCGCGACCGTGTTCTGGGTGCTGAGGCGGATCGCGCGGCAGCCCCTGCCACCGGAGATCGCCGCCCTCGAGGGCGGCGGAGCCGGAGAGGAGACCACAGGTGGAACTGGCTGACATCCCGGCGATTCTGATCCTGGCCGGCATCATCGCCTACGCGGTGCTTGCCGGCGCCGACTTCGGCGCACCAATCTGGGCGGTGACCGCCAGGGGCAAGGAGTCCGCCCGGCTCGAGCAGGCCGGCCACCGGTCGATGGCCCCGGTCTGGGAGGCAAATCACGTCTGGCTGATCTTCGTGCTGGTGATCTGCTGGACCGCCTACCCCGAGATCTTCGGGTCGATCTTCTCGACGCTTTGGATTCCCCTGATCCTCGCCTGCATCGGAATCATCATGCGGGCGGTTGGTTACGTCGCCGGCGGGGTCAGTGTCAGCCGCGGCATCATCTGGCTTGCGGCCGGAGCATCACTGCTGGTTCCCTTCGCCCTGGGCACGGTGATCGGCGCCCTGGTCGCCGGGAACGTCCCTCCCGGCAACGCCGCCGGGAACGTGATCACCTCCTGGCTGGCACCGGTGCCGATCACGGTCGGCGTTCTCTTCATTGCCACCTCTGCCTACCTGGCTGCGGTCTATCTCGCGGCCGACGCCAGACGACGCAGAGAGGATGAGCTGGCCGAGGCGTTCGGTCAGCGTGCCCTGGGCGCCGGAATCCTGACCGGACTGCTGGCGCTGGCCGGGCTTGTTGTCCTCTACTTCGATGCGAAGCCGTTCTTCGACGCGATGGTTTCGACCAACGGGAAGGACAACGAAGTCGGCCGGATCTGCGTGCTCGTCTCGGCGATCGCCGGAACCGGGACGCTCCTGCTGATCTCGACCAGGCGCTACGGCGGGGCAAGGTTTGTGGCGGCGGTTGCCGTGGCGGCGATCGTGGTCGGCTGGGGCCTCGCCCAGCAACCCGAGATCCTGCCCGGACTTACGATTCACCAGGCGGCGGCCTCCGATGAAGTGATCATCGGGCTGCTGATCGCGGTCGTCATCGGTTTGCTGGTTCTCATTCCCTCGCTCTACCTCCTGTACGGCCTGGTCCTGGGTGGTCGCTTCGATCCCCTGGCGGTGCCGGAGGCCGGACCGGGGGAGGCCGGCCGGGATCTGGAACCTGCGAACCGGCTGCGGATGGCTCTCGTGGTTGCGGTCGCGCTGGCCGGCGGGCTGATGCTCTTCACCAGCGATTCGGGTGCCACTCTCTACCTCGGACTGGCCCTCTTCATGGGCGGACTGGTCGGCGGAGTCCTCCTGCTGGCCGGCAGCCTGGTCCGGACGGACTGAATCGTTCGGGGGTTGCCCGGGTTACGGGCTGGCCGGCCTGCCGGGGCCACCCGGCCGGAGCGAGATGCCCTTGTCCGGGGCGTTCGGATCCTTGTCCTTGGCGCTGGCCGGAGCATTCTCGTCCGGAGTGACCTGTCCGTCCTTGCCGGTCGACTTCGTGGCCACGTCCGACCCCGAAGTGCCTGAGGTGCCGCCGTCATCGTCGGAGCCGCAGGCGGCGAGGCTGATCGAAAGGGCGCCTGCGGCGAGGATCGTGGCGATCAGTCCGGGAATGCGTTTGCTGGCCATGGCTTCTTGATACCCGATCAGGGTGAGACCCATACGTTCAGTTTGAAACCGGACGGGGCCAGCCAGCCCGGCAGGCGGCTGTAGCCGATGACCCGGCCGCTGCGACCGGCCCCCCAGGGATCGGTTCGAACCCGGCCGAGGCGACAGTTGGCCGCTTCAAGCCGTCGTTTGGCCTGGACGGTCTTCAGGCCGAAGATGGCGGGAACCTTGCACCATTGCCTCACCGGTCCGGCGGTGCCTCCGCTGCCGACCACGTCCCTTCCGGTCAGGTTCATCGCCGTGACCCGGACCCAGTTGCGGATCGGCACTCCGGACACCTTCGTGTCAACCGACGGGACGAAGCCCCGGCAGGCGCCGTCGCCGTAGCTGGTCAGACCGACCAGCCGGTAGCCCTCGGAAGTTGCGACCACGAGGGGACCGCCGCTGTCGCCGTTGCAGGCGGAAGTGTGTCCGCGAGGCCCGCCGATGCAGACCATCCGGGTCGCCTGGAAGGCGATTCCGTCAGTCCGCCGGCAGAGCCCCTTGCCCATCAGGACCTGCGTGGCGACCTGAAGGTTGGCGGGCACCCGGTTCGCGAAGGCCTTTGTGATTCCCCAGCCGGTCGTCCAGGCGATGTGGCCGGGCGACCAGGTTCCGGCTTCGTCCGGGCCGGCCAGCTTGATCGGCTCGCTCGAAAGGGGAGTGGCGAGCGTGAGCAGGGCTACGTCCCAGTCGGCCGCGCCGAGAAGCGTCTTGTACCGGCGCTTGCCGGCGGAGTCGACGGGCATGCGAAGGCCGGTCACACGGGCGACTTCACCGCGGTTCGAATTCAGGCGGGTGCGGCCGGAGACGATCTCGATCCGGCGGATCTGTCGCCGATTCAGGTCAGCGACGCAGTGACCGGCGGTGATCACCAGCCGCGGAGCCAGGATCGAGCCACCGCAGAAGAAGCGCCGGCTGGTCAGGGCCCTCGGGGCGACCTGACGGGAAACGGTCAGAGCAACCTGCCAGGGCCATTCGCCGATCGTGGTGTTGCGGCCGTTGACGATCGAGGCGGTGGCGCCCTGACTCTTCAGGGCGGTGCTCGAGGCACCGGCCGGTGAGGGAACGGCAAAGAGAATCACCAGCAAAGTCGCGGCGAGGAGGCCGCATCCCGAGAGGGCGGCCCGGTTGACCATCTGGGCAGCCCTGGACATTGCATGAATCGTACCGGGT
>JAGQUR010000172.1 GCA_020438395.1 Solirubrobacterales bacterium
GAGGGGGCGAAAGCCGTCGGCCGGGATCGCGGAGTGGTGGACGAAGACGTCCTTGGAGCCATCATCAGGTGTGATGAATCCGAAGCCCTTCTCGTCACTGAACCACTTGACTGTCCCAGTCGGCATAACTTCCTCCAACATCATGATGCGGTGCCGGTTCTCTCCTCCCGGCCTGACGCGGGCAAACTACCACTAGCAGCGTGATCCGGGGGATCCGGGGCCGTTCAGGACCCGTAAACCTCGGCCTTGATCATGGTCACCGAGCGAATCACCGAGTCGAGGAACGGCTCGATCTCGGGCAGCAGTTCGCGGTACGCCTCTTCTCCGGCAGCAGTTATCGAGTAGAAGCGGCGGGTCCGCTTGTCCGGATGCTCCCAGCTGCCTTCGATCAGACCCTTGCTCTCGAGATCGCGCAGCAACGGGTACATGGTGTTGGGGTTGACCGAGATCACTCCCTGGGTCAGGGTCTCGATCGCGTCGATCAGCTGGTTGCCGTAAGAGGGTTCGTCGCGGATCAGGTGGAAGATCAGAAGCGGCAGCAGGTCCCGCCGGCGCATCTCGCCGCCGAACACGTCCTGTGCCTTGCCGGCCCGCTTGCGGGGCGCGGACTTGGGCAGGCTGGCTGCCTCGGTCGCTTCGGCGACCGCATCTCCAAGCGGCTTCGCGGACTCAGCCATCGTTGGTGAGTCTAGTCTCCGCCTCGCCCATTACTCTCACTTGGTGGAGTCTGGCACCGGACAGCTATTCGAGAGTGAGGCCTCGTTCAACGGCGCGGTCGAGGTAGTTCATGTGATCTGGTCCGCCGACGACGACGGTGGCTTTGCCGTGGTCGAGGTCCGTGACGATTCCGGCGAGGAGTTCGTCGCAACCGGGACGATCGGGCATCTGAAGCCCGGCGAGCGGGCGAAGCTGACCGGCCAGTGGAGCGAGCACCAGAAGTATGGCCCGCAGGTCCAGGTGTTCACCGCGCTGCCGATGGACCCTTCGGACCGGGCCGGCCAGGTCGCCTACCTGAGCTCGCTGAGGCATATCGGGCCGGTACGGGCGGAGGCCCTCTGCGAGATGTACGGGCCGGAGGTTCTGGAGAAGATCGCCGCGGACCCGGAGGGAATAATCGGCTCGCTGCCGGGCCTCGGTGCGAAGCAGCGCGAATCGGCCCTGGAGAGCTGGTACGAGACCCGGGCGGTCCGTGACCTGCACGTCGAGCTCGCTCCCCATGGTCTCGCCCATCTCGCCGCGAAGATCCACGCCCGTTTCGGCGACCGGGCGATGCGCACGATCCGCGAGGACCCCTATTCGCTGACCGAGATCGACGGGGTCGGCTTCGCCCGGGCCGACACGATCGCGATCGCCGCCGGGTTCCCGCCCGAGTCCGACCGACGCGCCCAGGCCGCCGCCTGGTTCCTGCTGGGCGAGGCCGAACGACAGGGCCACACCCACCTGCCGCTGAACGCACTTGTCGCCCAGGCCACGAAACTGCTCGGCTACCGGCCGGAAGCGGAGGTTCTGACCTCGGCCTCCGGGGTGATAACCGAGGGAGAAAGGGTCTACCGACAGTCGACCCTGGATCGCGAGTGCTGGCTGGCCGGAGACCTGAAGGAGCGGGCGACCGCCGAATCGGTACTCGGGCATTCACCCGAACAGAGCGGTGACGAGAAGCTGACCGCGGAACAGTGGCAGGCCGTGGTCGGCGCTTTCAGTTCACGCCTGTCGGTGGTCACCGGCGGTCCCGGCGTCGGCAAGACCGTCTGCACCCGAGAGATCGTGCGGGAAGCCAAGACAGCAGGGGTGCGGGTCGCCCTCTGCGCCCCGACCGGCCGGGCCGCCCGCCGCCTCAGCGAGGCAACCGGCGCAGAGGCTATGACCATCCACCGGATGCTGGAGTGGCGGCCCGGATCGGAGCCCACCTACAAGCCCGGTCACCCGCTTCCTGTCGGGCTCCTCGTAGTCGACGAAGCCTCGATGATCAATCTGCACATGGCCGACGTCCTGCTGAACGGATTGGGCCACGACACACACATCGTCTTCGTGGGGGACGCCGACCAGTTGCCACCAGTCGGCGCCGGCAAGCCGTTCGCCGACCTGATCGAGTCGGGGATCGCCCCGGTGACCAGGCTGACCCACATCTTCCGCCAGGCCGCCCGCTCGATGATCACCACCGCCGCCCACGAAGTGAACGAAGGCCGGCCGCCACACCTGTCCCCGGGACCGGACCAGGTCCAGGACTTCCATTTCCTCGAGAGGGTGACCCCGGAGCGGGTCCGGGGCGCTGTGGTCGAAATGGTGGGCGACCGGGTCCAGGCCGGGCTCGGACTCGATCCGATCCGTGACGCCCAGGTGCTCGCCCCGATCTACCGGGGTGAAGCAGGAATCGACGTCCTCAACCGGGAACTCCAGCAGCGGCTCAACCCGGACGGCGACAAGGCGCTCAGCGACCGTTTCCGGATCGGCGACCGCCTGATCCAGACGCGAAACGCCTACGAGTACGGGCTGATGAACGGCACCATCTGCTTCCTGGTCGAGGACGACCCGGATGAGGAGATGGTCGTGCTCGAGACCGATGACGGCCAGTCGGTCGAGCTCCCCTATTCGGAGACGGGCGACCTCAAGCTTGCCTACGCGATCTCGGTCCACAAGTCCCAGGGCTGCGAGATCCCGGTGGTGATCTTCGTCTGCAGTCGATCGCATTCCGGGATGCTCTCCCGCCCCCTGATCTACACGGCGATCACCAGGGCCCGCGAGATGTGCGTGATGGTCGGCGACCGCCCCGCCCTCGAGAACGGCGTCCGCCGCGACGAAGCGGGACGCCGCTACTCGTCCCTCGCGGCCCGCCTCGCCGGCACTCTCGAGTAGCCGGACCGGGGTACATCCTCCGCGGTTAGTATTCGCCCATGGGGAACCTGAAGTTGGGGAGAAATCGTTCGTCCAATGCTGCCCGGTCGCTGCTCGCGTCCGTGATTGCCGGCCTCGCTGCCGTGCTGCTTGCGGCGGCTCCGGCTTCGGCGCAGAAGCTGGTCACGATCGATGCCTCAAGCGATTATGTGGATCCCTCGAACCAGCATCTCGCCGGTCCCGTTACCGAGAACATGGGCCCCCATCCCGGCAAGCTGATGGCCAACGTCCTCTTGCCGGACGGCTACACACCGAAGAAGCGCTACCCGCTACTACTCCTGCTCCACGGCTCCGGGGAGCGCTTCGACTCCTGGGCCGACCCGCTGCTCGGCGACATCCGCAACACGGCAAAGGGCCTGAACGCGGTGATCGTGATGCCGGAAGGCGCTCAGGGCTTCTACACCAACTGGTGGAACGACGGCGAGCGCGAGGATCCGGCCTGGGAGAGCTACATCCGTGAATCCCTGCTGCCGCGGATCCAGCGCAGGTTCAGCATCCGGCCGGAGCGCCGCTACCACGCGATCGCCGGCTTCTCGATGGGCGGCTACGGCACCTGGCTTACCGCGTCCCAGCTGCCGGGCTTCTTCGGAACCGCCGTGCCCCTCTCCGCCTTCGCCTCAATACGTGATCCCCTCGCCGTGACGGCGTTTGCTGCCGCTTCCGGAGGAACCCCGTACACCACGATCTACGGTCCCTCAAACGGCTTCTACGCGGAAGGCCACGACCCGGTCGCGCTCGGTTCCAACTACCGCTACACCAACCTCGACGTCTACACCGGGGACGGCCGGCCCGACCCGGAGACGAGGCCCGAGAACGCGCAGCCGGGGGATTCGCTCAGCCTGCTGCTCGAACAGGTGCTGAAGGGCCAGAACGACTCCGCGGTGGCCGCTGCCGAAGCCGCCGGCAACCCGAACGTCGATTACACGGTCCACAAGGGAAGCCACAACTGGGAGTTCTGGCGACCTGACCTGAAGGCGGCGATCTCCAGGGGCCTGTTCGGCCCGGCTACGGCACAGCCGTCGAACTGGACCTACAGCACTGCCGCCAGCGGGGGCCAGGCCTGGGACATCTCCTTCAACTTCAGCCCCGCCCCCACAGCAGTCACGACATTCGAGCGCAAGGGCAACCATCTGAAGGTGACCGGCGAAGGTGATCTGACAATCATGGACGGCAACGGATGCTGGTTCACGGCCAACCTGCCGTTTTCACGCACCCTGTCTGACAAGCCTTGCCGGGCGCTCAAGCTGAAGGCTCGCGGCAAGGGCCTGCGCAAGGGCCGTAAGGGCACCGTCACCGTGACCGTCAAGGGATTGGACTCTGCCGCTGTCACGTCACCGGTTGATGCCGCCCGGGTGACGGTGGCAGGCAAGTCGGCCCTCACCTCCTACAACGGCAAGGCCACCCTCAAGGTGAAGCCGGGGAAATCCGGCAAGCTGGTGGTCAAGGTGAAGAAGAAGGGCTACCGCCCGGCCAAGCGCAAGCTGAACGTCCGGCGCTGACTCAGGCGATAAGCCTGAGAGTTTCGACCCGGCGCCGCATCGCTTTCGCCGAAGAGTCGAAGCGAAGCATCAAAGTCTTGAGCTGATCACCATCCACGCCCTCCGGCCCGATCTCGGGCCGGACCAGCGAGGCGGGCATCAGGAAGGCGGCAGAAAAAGTGTTCGCCTCCAGTTCCGGGACCGGGTGGGGCGTTGGTGCGTCTTCCGCTGACTCGCTCGAATCCGAGGCTCGACAGTAAATCGCCGGGGGGCCGGACTGGTGCATCGCGAAATGACCGAGTTCGTGGCCGATCGTGAAGCGCTTGCGCTGGCTGCCCCACTCCGGTTGTCTGGCTTCCCAGTCGTTGACCCAGATCTCTCCGATCCCGGTCAGGAGCAGTCCCGACATGGTGCCTTCGGTCGCCTGGTCGCCGACGATCTCGCGCATCTGATCGTGGCTGACTTCGCGAACCTTCAGGCCGTAGACCTCACGGGCGATCGAGTCGATCGGGACCGGCAACGACTCTCCGTCCCATACCCGGGGCGGCACCGCGGCCATGATCTCCCCGACTTCGCATTCAATGCGGTCGATCTCTCCCGGCTCGAGACTGGCAACCTTCATTTCTCCCGCTCCTACCCCGGACACGCGGACGATTTTACCGGCGACCCGGACGGCCCGGTAAATCAGCCCCCGGTGAAGAGCTCGTCGATCCGATCCGGCGGATCCGATCTTCGTCCGACTCCGGACGGGGCTTCGATCGCCGGGGCGGCCTGCCCCATATCGATCTCTTCGGCGTTGTCAGCCATGCGCGTGTAGATCAGGCTCGAAGCCTGCGACCCGGACGGGCCAAGTGCTTCGCCCGCCTTCTTCAGCCTCTCCGCCGTGGTGCCGAGAATCTTCGCAAGGGAGGACAGCAATGTGCCCGAGATGCCTTTCGCCGGGAGATTCCCGAATTCGAGGTCGTGGTAGTAGTCGTCGATCTTCTCCTCTTCGGCGTCAGAGGCTTCCAGGTCCCTGGCCAGGGCCGCGACCACGTCTTCCTGAAGCAGCTGGCGTTGTTCACGCAGGCCAACCACCAAAGTGGACATGCCACCACCCAGCCCGTCCAGCTTCGTCGAAACCTGCCCGATCATCCGGGCAAACTCAGGGTCTCTTAGACGTTTCAGGTCGGTAAGGCGCGCCGGATTCTCATCCAGGTAGCGATCGATCATCGAACGGAACCGGCGGCGTTCCGCCCGATCCAGCCCTTCCATGAAGGGAAGCGGATCCCCGTTGCCGGCCTCATACGCACTCTTGAACCCGTCGAAACGCTCGTCCATGTCCCGGTATTCGGTCATTTCCCGTCCTCCAGGCCAAGAGCTTCCCGCATTTGCTTCTTGAAGCGGGAATAGATCTTGTCGACGTTCTGCGAAGTCATTTCGTTCTTGCTGTCAGCTTCGGAGCCAGCGGGTCCGAATTCATCATTGACGATTTCGGCGACTTCGATAGAAGGAACGCCTTCGATTCGCAGCATGACCACTCGTCCGTGAATCGCGCTGTATGACTCCAGGACCTCATTGAGAACCATGAGGACCTCGACCTCGCCGGAACGGTCGGCGTCAGGACTGGCGAGTTCGGTGAACCAATCGTCCTCGTCGCCGTCCTTGTCAATCGACTCGTTTCCGGCATGTTTCCCGGCACTCTTGTGGTAGTCGGCAATCCGGAATGCGGTGATCTGCTTGAGCCAGTTGACGAACTGTCCGGTAACGGTTCCGTTGATCCGGGAAAGCGATTCGATCGCGCTGACCAGCACTTCCTGGACCACGTCCTCGACCGACTGCGTGGGCACCTTGTCGGCGACCATCGCCCGCACCATCCGTTCGCGGCCGAGGATGAATATCCCGACCGCGAGCGCGAAATCTTCGGGCCGGTCGGCATCCCGGGCGGCAACCGCGTAGGCGATGAGCTCTTCGTCTTTAAGTCTCGCCAGTTCATGTTCGTTCTTGGGCCTGAAGTTCAAGCTTGTCCCGGGGGTCGTCGCCTGCGGATTCGTTCTGACAGCGCCCTGAATTCCTGTTCCAGGCCCCAGGGACTCGGGGCCAAGATACCGCCTCGGTCGGCTACAGTCCGCCCATCGCACCCGCGGGCACCAAAGCAGTCTGGCCAGATACGGAGCCGTCCCAATCCGATCGTCTCTCGTATGCCGAGGCGGAACCTTCCCCCTTCTGGCTCTCCGGTCCGAGGCCGGAACTGCATACCCCCCTTCAGGAGAGCACCGAAGCCGATCTGGTCGTTGTCGGAGGCGGGCTGACCGGACTCTGGGCGGCGGTCCGGGCGAAGGAGCGCGAGCCCGGACGGGATGTGGTCCTGATCGAGCGCGAAAGCCTCGCGATCGGCGCCAGTGGCCGTAACGGCGGCTTCATGTCCTCATCCCTCGTACACGGACTGGGCAACGGCCTGTCCCGCTTTCCCGACGAGATGCCGCTGCTCGAGAAGCTCGGCTTCCGGAACCTGGACGAGATCGAGAAGGTGATCGAAGCGCAGGCAATCGATTGCGACCTGCGCAAGCCCGGCGTGATCGAGGTCGCGGTGACCGACGCCCAGATGGTGGAGCTCGAGGAGGGAGTCGAGGAGTTCGCCAGGTACGGGCATGAGGCGGTGATGCTGGACGCCGGCCAGATCCGGGCCGAGGTGAACTCGCCGATCTACAGGGGCGGCATGTGGCAGAAGTCCGGCGAATGGACGGTTGACCCGGTCCGGCTCTGCGACGGGCTCGCCGACTATGCCAGCCGTCTTGGAGTGAGGATTTACGAGTTGACCCCGATGAAGGGATTCGAGAAGTCCGGGGCCGGGGTCAGGGTTCGCACCCCGACCGGATCGATCCAGGCGGCCAGGGTGCTGCTTGCCACATCGGCGTTCAAGGTGCCGGTCGGCCAGATCCGCCGCAGGGTCATCCCGGTCTATGACTACGTGCTGGTCACCGAACCGCTCACCCGCTCGCAATGGGACTCGCTCGGCTGGCGTAACTATCAGGGATTGTCCGACAGCTCGAACCAGTTCCACTACTACCGCCCGATCGACGGGGGCCCGGACGCGGCCACCGACGAGAAGCCCGGCGGCCGGCTGCTCTGGGGTGGCTACGACGCGATCTACAACTACGGCGGCCGGGTGGATGAGGAGGCCTATCAGCGCGACAGCAGCTTCGCGGGTCTCGCCCAGCGCTTCTTCACCGCCTTCCCCCAGCTCGAAGGTGTGAGCTTCTCTCACCGTTGGGGAGGGGCGATCGACACCTGCTCACGGTTTTTCGCCTTCTACGGAACGACCATGGAAGGCCGGGTCGGTTGGGCGGTCGGGCACACGGGCCTCGGAGTCGGGGCCAGCCGCTTCTCGGCGAACCTGGGACTCGATCTGCTCGAAGGGATCGACAACGAGGTCACCCGCCTCGAATACACCAGTTCGAAGCCGATGCCCTTCCCGCCCGAGCCGGTCCGCTGGGGCGTGGTCCAGTTCACCCGCAACCGGCTGGCCGCAGCCGACCGCAACGACGGCCGTCTCGGCCTCTGGCTCCGCACCCTGGACCGCCTGGGTCTCGGCTTCGATTCCTGAACCGACACGCCGCCCCGCACCGGAAATCCCTATTCGTAGGAGACGGCCTCGAGCACGTCCAGCTTGGCGGCCTTGCGGGCCGGGTAGATCGCGGCGATCACTCCGGCGACCGCAGTCAGGATGAGGATCACGATCAGCGTGCCGACCGGATAGCTCAGGTTGAAGCCGTCACCGCTGAGCGGGATGCCGATCAGGAAGGCGAATACCACCCCGACGATCAGACCCGAGATCGCCCCGATCACGGCGGTGATCACGGCCTCGTAACGAACCATCCGCTTGACCTGGCGCCTTGACATTCCGACCGCCCGCAGCATGCCCAACTCCCGGGTGCGCTCGTAGATAGAAAGGATCAGGGTGACCACGATGCCGACCAGCGATACCACGACGGCGAGCGCCAGCAGCACGTAGATCATCGCCAGGAGCCCGTTTATCTGCTGTTTCTGCTGGTCCTTCAGCTCGCCCTGGTTCAGCACATTGACGGTCGGGAACGGCTTGTCCAGGGCGTTCTCGATCGCCGTCTGGGTCTTGTCCAGATCGGCTCCCGGATCGAGCTTGACCAGCCCGACGAAGTCACGCCTCTCCTTGAAGTCACGCTGCATCGCCGCCTGGTCGATGATTGCCTGGCCGGCCAGGGCGATGCTGTCGACCTTCATGATCGCGGTGACCTTGAAATTGAACTTGTGGCCGTCCTGCGAGGTCAGCTCCACCTCGTCACCGACCCCGGCACCGATCTTGTCGGCGAGTTTGTCGCCGATCACGATCTCCCGGCCGGTCAGCCCGGTCAGGTCGGCGTTCGAGCCGTCCTTCCACTCGACCGTGTAGACCTTGGTGATGCTGGCCGGATCGGCCGAGGAGATCTGCGCTGTCTCTCCGTCCGCCTTGACCGAGACGTAGCGGACTCCCGAGGCCGCCTCCACCCCGTCGACCTTCCGGGTCGCCGTGATCGCCCCGGCGGGGAACGGACTGAAGCCGCCGGGCCCCTGGAGCGTGATTTCGCCCGGGAGTGAATCGTCGATCACCTTGTTGACGGAACTGCTGAGCCCGGAGGCGAAGACGGTGACGAAGGCGACCAGGGCCAGGCCGATCATCAGCGCTGCAGCGGTGACCGCGGTACGCGAGGGGTTGCGCTGGGCGTTTTCCCGCGCCAGCCTTCCAGTCAGCCCTCCGAACCGCTCGATCGGCGCGCCGATCACACCGGCGGCGGGCTGGACCAGCTTCGGGGCGAAGATCGAGATCGCGATCAATACGCAGACCGCACCGGCGCCGATCCGGGCGGCCCCGCTGCCGCCATCAATTCCACCGACCAGGGTGGTCACGACCAGGACCAGGCCGACCAGTCCGAGCAGGACGGCGATGACCGTTCGGACCACGACCCTCCCCTTGCCTCCCGTCGGAAGGTTCTCGGAGAGCGCGGCGATCGGCGGCACCCGGGTCGAGCGGAAAGCCGGGATCAGCGAAGAGACCAGGGTCACGCCGACCCCGATCAGCAACGAAACGATGATGGTCCGGGACAGAACCTGAAGCGAGTTCGCGGGCAGCTCGGCACCCACCGCCTTGAGCAGCGCGCTGAGACCGGCGGCGAGCCCGTATCCGACGAAGAGCCCGATCACCGATCCGACCAGCCCGATGATCAGGCCCTCGATCAGAACCGTCCGGAGAATCTGGCGCCGGCTCGCGCCGAGCGTGCGGAGCATCCCGAACTCACGGGTGCGCTGGGCGACGGTGATCGAGAAGACGTTGAAAATCACGAAGGAACCGACGAAGAGGGCGATCGCCGCGAAGGCGAGCAGCGCGATAGTCAGGAACTGGAGGCTGTCCCGGATCTCGCTCGAGTTCCGGTCCGCGTTTTCCTGGGCCGTCTCGACCTTTACGTTCTTCGGTACGACCTCGCTGATCCGGTCGCGGAGCTGTTCCGGGGACACGCCGCTGTCGGCGGCGATCGAGATCTGATCGAACTGCCCCCGTTTCGAAGTCAGCTTCTGGGCCACCGGCAGGATGACCTGGGCGACCGAGGTGCCGCCGAAGGAGGACCCGCCGAGCCTCGTGATCCCGACCAACTTGAAAGGCACAGCCTTCCGGGTTCCGATCAGCTGGACCGTGTCGCCGATCTCGAGGCCCGCCCGGTCGGCTGCCGCCTCGTCGAGTGAGGCCTGACGAGCGTTCCTGGGCGGGTGCCCTTCCGGATAGTCGACTGCCTCGAAGGTCTTCGGCATCGTTGACGAGATGAACTGCGGCGCGAAACCGCCGCCGGTGGAATCGCCGTCCTCGTTGAGGATCGCCCCCTGGGTGAAGATCGCGCCGGCCGCCTGTTTGACGCCATCGACCTGGCGGACCTTCTTCAGGACCCCGGCGGAGAAGGACGGGGTGCTGCCGTCCTGCTGGTCGACCTCTGACTTGGCGGTCACCACCACGTCCGTGCCGGCCAGCGACTCGTTGAAGATCTGGTCGAAGGCCTGGTTGGTGGTGTCGGTGAGGATGTAGGTGCCGGCGACCAGGGCGATGCCGAAGATCACCGCGACCGCGGTCATCAGTGACCGCCACTTCCGGGCCCAGAGGTTCTTGAAGGTCAGGCTGAGCATGGATTGACTCCGGTCCGGCCCGGCCTAGCCGAGGGTCTTGAGCAGCTCGATCACGTTGTCCGCCGAAACCGGCGGCGCGTCATGAACGAGTTTGCCGTCACGAAGGGCGATCAGACGGTCCCCGTGGGCGGCGGCATCGGGCTCGTGGGTGACCATGATCACCGTCTGTCCCACCTCGTCCACGGCTCCCCTGAGCAGGGTGAGCACATCTTCGGAGGCCTTCGAATCCAGGTTGCCGGTCGGCTCGTCGGCGAAGAGCACGGCCGGCTTGGTGACCAGGGCCCGGGCGACCGCGACCCGCTGCTGCTGGCCGCCGGAGAGTTCGGAGGGCCGGTGGTCGCGGCGGTCGTTCAGCCCGACCCGGTCAATCACCTGGTCGACCCAATCCTGATCCGGCTTCTTCCGTGCGATCGAGAGCGGCAGCAGGATGTTCTCCTCGGCCGTGAGCACCGGCAGCAGGTTGAAGAACTGGAAGACGAAGCCGAGCTTGTCGCGCCTCAGCCTGGTCAGCTCGCCGTCATCGAGGTGGGTGATGTCCGTGCCTTCGACTTCGACCGTGCCGGCGGTCGGCTTGTCGAGGCCGGCGAGGATGTGCATCAGGGTCGACTTGCCGGAACCGGACGGGCCCATGATCGAGGTGTAGCGGCCCTTCTCGAATTCGACATCGACGCCGTCGAGAGCGCGCACTTCGGCCTGGCCTTCGCCGTACACGCGCTCGAGGCCCACCGCCTTGACGATCGGGCTCTCGGATGACTCGGACTGACTGGGGGCGGCAAGAGTGGATTCCATCCCGGCCAACCTAACACTCAGCGAATTCCCAGAAGTTCGGTTATCCCCCAAGTGCCTTCGGACGCCTTTGGTTGCGCCGTGGTGCCGGGCAGCCGCGGAAGGACCAATCCCAGCGGGTCGTGCACAGGGCGCTCCTGCGGGTGGCTGGCGAGGAATAAGCCGGGAAATGGCCGCGATCGTACGCGGGTACTTGAGCTGCCGTTTCCCGGCGTTGAC
>JAGQUR010000004.1:0-16686 GCA_020438395.1 Solirubrobacterales bacterium
ACGTGTACCCGCGCGAGGTCGAGGAAGTGCTCTACGAGCATCCCGCCGTGGCCGAGGCTGCCGTGATGGGTGTCCCCCACGACGATCTCGGCGAAGAGATTGTCGCGATCATCGCCTTCAAGGAAGGCGAGTCGGCGACCGAGGACGAACTCCGCGAGCACGCAAAGTCCGGGGTTGCCGCCTACAAGTACCCGCGGCACATCGTGATCGTCGACGAGCTGCCCAAGGGTCCGACCGGAAAGATCCTGAAGCGCGAGATCGACCTGACCGGCGTCGCCTGAGCCGACTCCGGACGTGAGCCGGGACCGGACCTGATCCGGTTCCGGCCTAGTCGTCGAGGTGGCGGAGGATCACTTCCTCCTGATCCGGCCAGTACTTGAGCAGCCGGTCACGCTTGCCGAGCTCGAAGCGGTCCCAGTCGAAGGCGGGGGCCATCGTGGTTCCGAGCAGGGTCCAGGCACCGGTCGTCTCTGCTGCCTGCCAGGTGCCACCCGGCACGAGCATCTGGGGGCGCTCTCCTTCCTCGAGACCGATACCCAGCACCGGGTGTCTGGCCACGCCCGGCTCGGGACCGAGGATGTGGATGCGCGCCGGAGCGCCCGCATAGAAGTGAAAGAGCTCCGGCCAGGGCAGCCGGTGGAGCTTGGTCGGTGAGTCCGGCTCGATCAGGAAGTAAATCGAGCTCGAGTTTTCATCCTTGAACTTCCTCCGGTACATGCCGCCCTCTTTGGGCAGCGGCTCGAGACGCAGTTCACGAATGACCGTTTCGCGATCCATACCCTGACATTACGCGAGATGCCCGACGACGGTGTTCCTCAACAGCCTGTCGGTGCAGAAACCTGATCGGCCAGACGGGTGGCGACCGAGCGGGCGACGTCGTTCAGCATCGACATCCCGGACTCGAAGGAGCCGTCGTCCGGGATCGCCGCCATGGCGACGACGACCTGCTTGCCGTCCACCTCCATCACGCCCATCTGCCTGACCAGGTACTTGCCGTCGGTTCCGGGGCCCCAGCCCCCCTTCCACTTGGCCGGG
The DNA here is from genome assembly GCA_020438395.1 of Solirubrobacterales bacterium. Taxonomy (GTDB): domain Bacteria; phylum Actinomycetota; class Thermoleophilia; order Solirubrobacterales; family 70-9; genus 67-14. The sequence goes on from JAGQUR010000004.1 coordinate 1,036, forward strand.
AACCCGGCCGAACCGAGCCCGTAGGTGTCGCTGCCGCTGACCGAAGCCATCTGACCGAGCAGGTAGGAGCGGTTGGCCGAATTGCTGATGCAGCCGCCAGCCAGGGCGGCCATGTACTTGAACTGGTTGGCCAGGGACCAGTCGGTCTGTCCGTAGGTCGAGAAGCTGTCCCTTCCCTGGGTGGAGATCACCGTCTCGTCGTCGCCGGCCTGGCGCAGCATTTCGCCGACCGCGTCGGAGGCGCCCTCCAGCCCTCCGTGCTTCGCTTCGAGATCTGCGAAGAGGGCGGCCGCCGCGTCATTGTCGGAGAGGGTTATCGCGCTGGTGATGTTCGCTTTCTGGGTGGAGCTGATCCGGGCCGGACCGCCGAAATCGTCGAGCACTCTCTCAGCGATCGGAACCTTAATCGTCGACCATGCATCACCGGTCGTGAACGAGCCACCGCTGAAGTCGGGAGAGCCTCCACCCGGAGCCCCGACCACCAGCCCGGCCTCGCCCGGAAGCCCGGCCAGGATCCTGTTCGCGTCAACGTCTCCGCCGACCCGGGCGGTCTTCGCCTCCGCTGCGGCCGCCTCTCTCTTCTGTCTCGCCTTATCTCGTTTCTCGAGCCGTTTCACCTGTTTCTGGAGCTGCGATATCTGGCCGCTCTTGTCCGGAGCCTTGCTGACGGTCGCTTCATCGTCCGAGGATCCGCAGCCGGCCAGGATCAGGCCAAGACAGAGTCCGAGAACCGCCAGTTGACGGGCGCCGGTCAAGGCAAGTAGACCGAGGCGCCGTTACCGCCGACGCAGACTGTCCCGCCCCCGGTCCAGGGACCGCAGGCAAGCACGTAGTACTCACCGGTGACCGGGCTGTAGGCCCTGATCGAAGTGGCCCCGGGATTGCTGCCGTATTCACCGGCGACGTTCATCGCGAAGGCGCAGGAGGTGTTCGACCCGACCTGGACGCCGTCCGTGCAGGACGAGACCGGGCCGGTGCCGGTGGTCGATGAGGAGGTACCGGAACCGCCGGTCGAAGACCCGGAACTGCCTCCGGAGTTGCTTCCGGAGCTGTTCTGGTTCTGGGCCTGGTTCTGAAGCTCTTTGACCTGGTCCTGAAGCTGCTGGAGCTTGGCCTGCTGGCGGGCTTCCTTGGCGCCTTCCTCCTTCGCCGCGTCCAGCTGCTCCTGGGTTGCGCCGTCGTCACTGCCGCCGCAACCGACAGCGAAGGCACCAGCCAGGACCAGAACGAGGACCGCGAACACTCCCATGATTCGAGACATGACCGAAGCTTATCCGCGCCCGGCGGGTTCTTGAAGGACCCGCCTCCTGCGGATACTGCCACCTGACGAATATTCTGGAGCCATGAGGAGAATCCGCATCGCCGTAGCCGGCGCCGCCATGATCTGCGCCGCCGCCATCCTGCCCTCCGTTGCATCTGCCGACTGCACACTGACTAGCCAATACAACGGTAATGACGTCAGCACCCTGACCGGGGGAACCACCCAGACTTTCTCCGGACATTTCGATCCGGACCTCAACGGCAAGTTCATCCAGATTCCCTTTGAGGTCGGAAGCGGCATGACCGGCATGAAGATCCGTTACTGCTTTGCGAAGTCAAACGCGGCCGACGACAGCCCGACTCTGGATCTTGGCGTCTACGGAGCCAAGCCAACGGGACAGACCGGCTGGACCCAAGCCCAGCGCCGCGGGTGGAGTGGCAGTGCGGTGCGCACTATCGGCATCGGCGAAAACGGCTACACATCAGACACCGTTTACAACGAGAACAGTCCATCCGAGCGCAAGTACTACACGCCCGGCTACACGACACGCGCCTACAAGCCCGGGCCGATCGAGGCCGGCGAGTGGGCGGTTGAGCTCGGTGCCGGCTGGATCGACCCGGGCGGTTCCGGTGTCGACTGGAAGGTTGAAGTCAAGACCAGCACGGATCCGGCGTGGAAGTCCGAGAACAGCGGCCAGGGCTTCATCGCGGATCCCTACACGCCCTATGTCGCCAACCCGAATGCGGGCTGGTACACGGGCGACATGCATGTCCACGGCGAGATGGAACCGGGCAACGCCACGATGAAGCAGACGATGGACCTCGGCTTTGGTGACCTGCCGACCGGCAACGGCCTCGACTTCATGACCCTGGTCGACCACAACAACGAGAACTCGCGAAACCTGCTCGGCAAGAGCACTTACTCCTACCCCGGCAAGCTGGTCATCCCCGGCATCGAGGTGACCACCTACAACGGCCACTGGAACGCAACGGGATCGAGCAACTTCGCCGACTTCCGCTTCAGCCCGGTCTACTGGTGGGACGACGGTTCCGGCGGCCCGGACGACGATCAGGAAACTGCGGATGAGCTCAAGCTGGTCCGGGGAGCGATCGAACCCGCCTCCCAGATGCAGCCGATCATCGACGGGGGCGGTTTCACCCAGGTCAACCACCCGGAAACCCTCAAGAACGCCCCCGCTTCCTGCCGCGGCTGCGCCTGGACCTACACGGACGAGCAGACTGACTGGAGCAAGGTCAACGCCCTCGAAATCCAGAACGGTGCGGCCGGCATTCCGTTCGCCAACCCGACCGGGATGAACACCTTCACCGTGGCCTCGATCTCCACCTACGAGCGGCTGCTTGCGGACGGTTTCCACATCGCCGCCGTCGGCTCGAGCGACGACCATCAGGCGGGAGAGTCCACCGGAATCTTCGACGGGCAGGTCGGAAGGGGAGCCACTGTGGTCCACGCCACCCAGCTCTCGACCCAGGGGATCGTTGATGCGGTCAAGGCCGGTCACACCTACGTGAAGCCGTTCGGCGCCGATGCCCCCGACGTCGATTTCTCGGCCACGACTCCTGAAGGCGGCTCGGGCATCCCGGGGGATTCACTCACCGGCTCGGGCCTGAACGTCTCGATCAACGTGAAGGGAGCGATGAGCTCGGTCCGTCCCGGCACCTACACGCTGAAGCTGCTCCAGGACGGGATCGAGATCGACTCGGCCCAGGTGACCAGCGATGACTTCGACTTCAGCAAGACCGTCACCGAATCCGGCCGCTACTCCTTCGAGCTGACCCGCGCGCAGGACGCGGCGACAATGATCGAGGGCTACTCGACCCCCGTCTGGTTCACCTTCAAGGCAGCCGCGAAGCCCTCGAACGCGTTCAGCTTCGGTGCCTACAAGGCCAACCGGAAGAAGGGCACCGCGACCCTGAAGGTGAAGGTCAAGAGCCCGGGCAAGGTCACCCTGACCGGTTCCGGCCTGAACAAGGCCACAGCCAAGGTCAAGAAGAAGAACCAGACCGTGACCCTGAACCTGCGTCCCAAGTCTTCGCTCAAGAAGAAGCTGAAGAAGAAGGGCTCGGCCAAGGTCAAGGTCAAGGTGACCAACATGCCGACCGGCGGCAAGGCCCTCTCGAAGACGAAGAAGGTCAAGCTGCTCGGCAAGAAGGCGAAGAAGAAGCGCCACTAGGCCCAGCGGTGGCCGCGGCGCTGCGACTACCTGAAATTCAGTAGCCACCCCACAAAAGGCCTCCCACCTGTTACGTTGAGAACAACGCAGTACAGGGACAAACTGTCCAGTACATAAAGAGCGTTGTTCGGTAACGGACTACAGGGGGTGGAGCAGTGGGGAAGAAGCACCTTTCGCGGTTTGCAGGACTGGCGATTTTGTTCTGCGGACTTATCGGGCTGGCTGCCGGCCCGGCGCAGGCAGCCGATCCGGTGGTCAATCCGGGGACCGGCTTTGCGGCCACGGTCACGGGCGGCGAGATCAAAATCGGCTCCTCCCTGGACCCGATTGACGTCGGGACCATGAGCCCCTCGCCGCGCCTGAAGAACATCGAGGTCAACGCGGACGGTTCCTTTTCGGCCGCAGCGACCGACTTCACCTTTCCCCAGCTCACCCTCTCGGTCGACAGCCCGGTCGGCGCGGTGGACATCTTCGTCCAGATCCGCGCCGCCTCTCCCGTCACCGGTTCGATCAACCCGGTGACCGGCGAGGTTTCCCTTTCGACCGACCTGACGATCCAGTTGACCAGCAACCACGCGATCGTCGCCCTGGGCAACAACTGCTACGTAGGCACCCCGGCCAGCCCGATTCCCTTCTCCGCTTCGAGCGACACCACCGGAGGCGTCCCCTATGACGAGTACCCGGCGACCGCCACGGTCGTCGACGACACCCTGGCGATCCCGGCCGCGTCCGGTTGCCCGACGATCGTGGGCCAGGACGTCAACCAGATCGTCAACTCGACCATGGGCCTGCCTTCTCCTTCGGGTGAGAACAAGGCCACTTTGGCTATGCGCTTCAATCCGGCCCCGCATTCGGAGAACTGGGTCGACCCGAACGGCCCCGATGACATTCCACCGACCATCGTCAACGACACGAACGTGGAAGTCGACACCGGAGTCCTCCAGCGTTCCTGGCTGGAGAGCGGGACGATCAGCGACAACACCGTGGACGACGGTCTGGGCACCGTCACCGGGGCGGGCCGGGACGGCAATACCATCCGGATCACCCTGCTGGTCAAGCACAACCCGGGCCGGCAGGTGACCGGGGTAAGGGTCGATGACAACTGGGACGCGAGTGACGACGCGGACGGCTCCGCGATCAAACCGGTGACCGAGGAGCAGCCCGCGGTGGTCGGCGGCTTCAACTACTCGCGGGTTACCTTCGCCTATCAGGCTCCCTCCGCCGGCATGGGCCTGACCTGCCCCGGTCTCTTCGACTCGAACCAGGGAGTACAGGCCAGAACCGCCCAGATCAGCGTCCGGGCGGTGCTGGACAACGGTGACGAATCCGACACCTCGGTTTCGGCGATCAAGCTGACCCGGGAGGACTGCAACAACAAGTTCGACCCGCCCCTGCTCTACGGATGGCAGGATCAGGATCCGGCCGGGCCGATCACCCCGGGCACCGAGGTGGCCTTCAGGTTCCGCGGAATCGACACCGATGAGGGTTTGACCTCTCAGCAGAAGTTCGGCGGCTACACCTGGCGGCTTCGCAACCTCGATACCGGTGAAACAACGACGCCGACCCAAGTCTGCCCCGGCACCAATCTGGACGGAGTGCTCCGGACCCTGAACGTCACCTTCCCGAAGCGCGGACGCTGGGTGGTTGAAGCACAACTGCTCGACATGGCCAACGACCTCTTCGACAACCAGGGCTGCGTGGATCCGCTTTCCGGCAATTTCTGGTCATGGATCGGTGCCGTTGACGTGAACTCACCGGCCGAGATCGCCAACGTCAGGAGCCCGGGCGCGAGCCTGGCCCTGCCCGCGCGACCGGGGACCGACAACACGATCACAGCCTCGGTCGAGACCAGCGACCCCTTCGACGTGCCGAACGACGCCGGCGGGCTGACCCAGTCGGTCGAGTGGGACATCGACGGAGACAACAGCAACGGTGTGGACGGATTCGATCTGGCCCGGCTAGGTGACAGCCGGACGGGGCTGACCGAGGGCCAGAACCAGATCCTGATCGACACCTCGGAAATGGCGCCGGGCTTCCACGTGGTCCGGGTCCGGGTCGGGGACAACGGAGCCCTGGGTGCAGCCGACGACATTCGCCGGACCAACATCGCGACCGGTCAGTTCATGGTCAATACCCCGCCGGTTGCGGATGACCTCTCGGTCAGCACGGATGAAGGCGAGTCGGTCACGACTCCCCTGGTCGCTTCCGACACCAACGCCGACGGTTCCCACGACCCGCTCAGTTGGTCGCTCACGACCGCACCGTCCCACGGTTTCATCTCGGGCGAGTGGCCAAACCGCGTTTATCACCCCGAGGAGGGATTTCACGGCAATGACTCATTCATCTACTCGGTGAGTGACGGCTACGGTGGCTCCGACACGGGGACCGTCTCGATCGCGGTCAACCAGGTCGACAATCCGGTCGATCCGCCTCCCCCGCCGGACGTCGGCCCGGAGAAACAGGCGCTGAAGGCAGACTTCGAAGAAGGCCGGATCAACCTGAATGAAGGCGCGGGACCCGCCACCTCCGGCATCAGGGTGGTCGACTCGACCGTGCCCGACCCGCCGGTCGTCTTAGACACGAAGCACTGGGACAAGGCGTCCGGCGAGATCCTCGCCCCGCCTGAGGACCTGGCCTTCCCCGCCAAGACGGTCAGCCTCATCATCACCGACCCGCTTCCGCTCGAACTCGACGTGACCATCGAGTTCGGGGCGACCGGCAACATCGGCGGCAGCTTCGACCCGGACACCGGGGCGATGGTTCTCGACTTCGATGCCCACGCCCTGATCACCGTGAACGCCCCGGCCCCGCTCGGCGAGGTCCTGAAATGTGACGTCACTCCGATCCCGCTGAAGCTGTCGACCTCCGGAGCCGACCTGGTCGATCCCGGCGACGGCGGCAGCCGCCCTGCGGCCACGTGGTCGGCGAGCGCCTTCGACACATCCGGTGAAGGAGCCGTCACCAGCCTCTGGAACACCCTTCCCGCGTCAACGCCTCTCGCCGAACCGATGGCGCCGCTGGCCACCTGCGGAGACACCCTCGACGGCCTGATCGGAGGCAAGGGCGGCTTCTGGCTCGGCGGCAAGGTCACCTTCGATGGCAGCGCGAACCCGGACCCGGACGGGGGAAACAAGGGCATACCCAAGGGCGTGGCCCTCTTTGACGGCAAGCGCCTCCACATCCGGCTCTACTGCCCGAAGATCTTCAAGCCTTCATGCAAGAGCACCTCGGTGCCGGTCACGAAGAAGGTGAGCAGGAAGGCCGGGAAGAAAGCAAAGAGTAAGTCGAAGCCGATGGCGAAGTCGGTCAGGTCGAAGATCAGGTCCGGCAATTGGAAGAAGGTCAGTTACCTGATCAAGCCGAAGTACCGGGCGAAGGTCCGCAAGATGGTCGGCAAGCCGAAACGGCTGCTGGTGATCCGGCAGACCGTCAAGGCGAAGAAGATGGGCCGCAAGAAGATGAAGAAGGGCAAGAGCCGGACCTTCTTCCACAAACACAAGGTGAGAGCCGGCTGACCGGTTCCTCCCCGCGACCTATGATCGCCGTGTGACGAGGGGAGACATCGGGGACCAGGGCAAGGACGCGACAGGCTCGGCCTTTGCCGGATTGCCGGTCGTGTTCGGGATCTGGCTGGTCTCGGTCACCTTCGTCTTCCTGCCGCTTGGCCTGCTGCTGACGGACTGGATCGCCGACCCGGCCGGCAAATCGTCTGGCGGGCTGGCCGGTGATCCGGTCTTTCTGGCGGTCTTCGTCGGGATGGTCGGCATCTGGACCCTGATCGCCCCGCTCTGCCTTACCGGCTGGGCCGACCGCAACATCTGGAAGAAACGGCTCGGCTGCCGCGACCTCAAACCCGCAGAACATGCCCGGCTAGATCCGCTCTGGCAGGAGGTCTTCGCACGGGCGGGCATTCACCCGGATGCCTACCGCCTGCAGATGAGCGATCGTCCCGTCCAGAACGCTTTCGCGGTCGGTGACGGTGTCATCACCCTGGATCAGGGGATCCTGAGCATGGACGACGCGGACCTGCGAGGGATCATCGGCCACGAACTAGGCCATCACGTCCGCCGGCACACCCAGATCAACATGCTCGCCCTCTGGTTCGGCGCCCCGGCCCGGATTCTCTACGGCATCCTGCTCTTCCTTATCTTCGGTCTGATCCGGCTGGCGGGGGCCCTCTCGGGCTGTAGCTGGGCCCTCATCGTTCTGTTCTTTGCGCTCGCCCTGGCCGTACCGGCGATCGCCCTGTTCCTCCTGCTCGGGATCGCCCAGCTCCTGATCCGTCTGCTCGATCGCAAGTCCGAGTTCGAGGCCGACCTCTATTCGGCCGAAATCGGCTTCCGCCAGGAGATGATCGGCGCCCTGGCCGAACTCCGCGAGATCTACGGTGACCCGGAGCCGAACAAGCCCTGGTCACCGGCCCGGCTGAATTCCACCCATCCGCCTTTCACCGACCGGATCGCCGCCCTGGGCCGGTAACCCGGCCGCCGCCGGCTACTGGTCGGGGGTGAAGGTCGGCGGCGACGGGGCAGCGGTCATGCCGGCGAGCTCCGACTGGGCTTCGGCGGCCTGCGACTGGGCGGAGGAGGCCCGCTGCTGGCGAACCAGGATCGTGACCTTCGATTCCGCTGCCATGCCGCCGGCGATCACTCCGTGGCCGTGACCCGAGCGCCGACCGGCTTCGAATCCTCGCCGGGCCATCTTGCGGGACACCTGCTTCATGGTCTGGTCGCGGGCCTGGATGAAAGCCTCCTGCCTGGTCAGGTCGGGGCCCGGGTCTTCCGATCTGGTCAGGTAGCCGATCCCGAATCCGAATCCCGCCGCCAGAACGAGCAGTGCAACACCCGCGAGCACCGGCTTGAGCCAGGGCCGGGAGGCCTTTTCGCCCACCGGGGCCTCTTCTTCCTGCTCAGTTGATGCCATTGCCCTGCCCCGGTTGCTGCTGCTGTTGTTGCTGCTGCTTCTCGGCTTCCTTCGCTGCCTTTTCGGCTTCCTCCTTGGCAGCCTTGACCGCTTCCCGGTAGGCGGAAAGTTCCTCGCTGGTCGGGCACCAGGAGGGGGCGGCCGGAACGATCCCGCAGTTCGCCTGTCGGGCCGCGATTTCGGATTCGGCGGAGGAGGCGGCCGCCTCCGCATCCTTCTGGGAATTGACGGCCTCTTCTATTGCCGCGTTCCCGGCCCCGATCGACTTGCCTTCACGGGAGCCGGTCTTCTCGCCGGCCCGGCTTCCGCGGCTCGCCCCTTCCTTGAGGCCCCGGCTGCTGGTGGCCCGGAATGCCTTTTCGAAGACAAGGTCATAGCCCGCCGAGTAGCCCTCATCTCGGGCCGAGCGGGTGTCGCCCTTGCCATTGGCCGAGCCGGCGCCGATCGCCCAGCCGGTGACTCCGGCAAGCACGATGACCAGGACAGTTGCGATCGCCCAGGGTGTGATCCGGCCGGCACTCATGGCTCCGGGACTTCGATGTCCTTGGCCTTCGGCGCATCCATCCCCGCGTTGTCATACGCCCGGATGTAGTTGCGCCGATACGAGGCCGAATAGGACTTCCGGAAAGCGACATCCCGGCCCTTCTTGAATCCGGCTGCATAGCCCTTCGTCGCCCCGGCGATCGCGCCGGCACGCTTGCCGGCGAATTCGCCCTCGAGCCTGGCCTGGTCCACATCGTCGCCGGTTCCCTTGCCAACCAGGTAGCCACCCGCACCAACCATCAGGGCCACGGCAATTATCCCGGCCACGGCAAGGGCCTTCTGCCCGTCGATCTCATGGCTGGGCAGCCTGATCGACCCGACCCGGGACCACGCCCCGGACCAGATGGACTTGACCCGCTGTCCGAAATCCCCGAACCAGACCTTGAGATCGTCACCGCGGGTTTTCTCCTCGCCCTCATCCCCGCTCTCCCCTTCCCCGGCCCCTGCTTCACCGTCAGCCGACTCGTCGGGTTCCTCGTCCCAGTCCTCAAAGTCCTCTTCGTCCCAGTTCTCTTCCTCGATGGCTCCGTCATCCTCGGCCAGGTCACCGTCCTCGATGATCTCTTCTTCCCCGGCCGCCTCGTGCTCTTCCACGACGGCTTCTTCTTCCTCCAGCACCTCTCCCGGATCTTCCACCTCGTATTCCCGGGTCTCTTCGTCCGCCTCCCCGGGCAACGCCTGTCCGGCGGCGAACATCTCCTGGGTGTCTTCCGGGGCGGGTCCGGATCGGGGGGTCTTGTCGGGCTTTCGGCGTGAACGCATCGGTGATTCCTCGGTTGGAATACCCAATGATTACCCAAAGGAGACAGATTGCCGATTTGCGGCAACCGCGACCGGGATGAAAACGGGTCAGGTCAGGACGCACCGGCTCCGTCTCGCCGGACCGTGAAAATTCGGTTATCGCACCGCAGCCGGGGAGATCCTCCGGGGTTTGGAGGGTAGGATTGCCACGTCAAATGAGGCGGAAAGACCGCCGGGGGTGAAAGGAAGGCATGGGGGATATCCGTACGAAGCTCAAGGTCGCACTGACCGGATTGATGGTCGCGACCGGACTGCTGGCGATCTGTTCGAGCGCCGCAGCCGTCACGGCCGGGGCGGGCAAGACCTTCCCCGTCAGCTGGCTTCCGATGGAAGCTGACTCGATTCCCGGCAGCAATTCCGGGGCCAACGGGGCGGGATACGCACCATCACCCCTGAGCACCGACGGGCGGTTTGTCCTCTTCACCTCGATGTCGGACAACCTGGTCAGCGACAACGACCTCAACACCACCGGGCTTTTCCGCCGAGACATGCAGAACGGGGAGATCGTGCTGGTCTCTCGGCTGAACGGAAAGAACGGTGCGCCGATCAAGGGCGGTTTCTACGACTTCAAGATGGACGGAAGCGGCAACCGCGTGGTCTTCACCACCGACCAGCAACTGACCGGAGACGACACCGACGACCAACCGGATGCATACATGCGGGACATCGCCGCCGGAACCACGACCCTGGTGTCCCCGGACACCAGCCTCGACGTGATTAATCCGGCCATTTCAGCCGACGGTCAGTACATCACCTTCTCCACGTTGAGCGCACTGGTGCCAGGTGACCTGAACGGGAAGTACGACGTCTACCGTCGCAAAGTCTCGGACGGGACCGTCGGCATCGTTTCGCGCATCCCGGCCGCGGCCACCGCCGGCGACAGCGACTCCTTCTCCAGCGGGATCAGCGGCGACGGTCGCTGGGTCGCGTTCAGCTCGAGAGCAACCAACCTGGTAGCCGGTTTCGTCGAGAACAACTCCGCGTTCGCGACCGATGTCTTCGTGCGTGACATGGTCAGCGGCAACACATATCTGGTCAGTTCCCGCTTCAACTCGAGCCTGGAGGGGGCCAACGACGGATCAGAAGATCCGGTGATAGCAGGCACCCCAGGCACCCTGAACACGGTCCGGGTGGCTTTCACCAGCTACTCGACGAACCTGGCCGACAATGGGGTTTCCGATTCCGACACCGCCGCCTCGGTCTACCTGAAGTCTTTCCCGTCCCAGGCATCCGTACTGGTCAGCCGGGCAAGCGGAGCAACCGGGGAAAACGCGAACAGCCGGGCCCACACCCCGAGCATCAGCGACAACGCTTCCCGCATCGTCTTCACCTCCGACGCCGGCAACCTGGGCGCCGGAGACAACTACTACGGGACCTACCTCCGCAACCTGACCGACAACACCACGACTCTCGTGTCGAATGACAACAGTTACGCGGTTTGGGGACAGATTTCCGGCAACGGCGCGACAGCCTCCTGGGACGAAGCGGGCGGGGGCACTCCTGACAGCGACCCTGACCTCGGCTGCGTCTTCCGGCGGACCTTCTCCGGGGACATAGTGCGACTGGTTTCCCGCCCGAAGGGAAGCAAGAAAGTCGCGGCCCCCGGGTTCGCCAGCTACTCGGGCCACGACTCGAAGCGGGCACTCAGCGCCGACGGGCGTTACATGGTCTTCGCTACCTGGTCGAGCCACCTGCCGAGTAGCGAGATCTTCCAGCAGCAGATCTACAGGCGGGACCTGAAGACCGGGAAGATCGAGGTTGTCTCGCGGGCAAGCGGCGCGAACGGAGCGCTTGCCGAAGTGGGGTTCGCGCCTTCGATAAGCGGGAATGGCAATCTCGTGGCCTTCACCGCAGCCGGACAGCTTGACCCGGCCGACACCAACGACCGCTCCGACATCTATGTCCGCAACATGAGCACCGGAACGACGACGCTGGTCTCCCGGGCCGACGGCCCGGACGGAGCGGTATCTGACGAGGGTGGCCACTACCCGTCGATCAGCACCGACGGAACGAGAGTGGCCTACTCCTCGGAAGCGTCGAACATGGGTGCCCCGGGCGGACACGAGATCGTCTACGTAAGGGACCTCGGTTCCGGGACGACCTCGATCGCCTCGAGGGCTACGGGACTGGCCGGCGCGATCGCCAACCAGTATTCGAGCGACCCGATGATGAACGGGGACGGATCGCTGGTCGTGTTCGGATCAAACGCCACGAACCTGTCGCCCGACGACGGGGCCAGTTCCAACAGCATCTACCTGCGAAACATCGACACCGGCGAAACGTTGCTGGTTTCACGCAACCCCGGCCTGACCGGAACGTCTCTGCCCAACTACGTCTACGACGGAGCGATCAACTCGGACGGGACCAAGGTCGCTTTCGTCACGGCAAATGACACTGCCGTACCCGCCACCGCCCCCTGGCCGGCCGGCCAGGGTCAGGTGGTAATTCGGACGATCGCCGACGGCGCGAACTCGCTCGGCAGTTCCACGCCAGACGGCGTGGTCGGCAACGATCGCTCGGACAGCCCGAGCTTCAGCGGCGACGGGGGGATCCTTGCTTTCGTGACCACGGCGACCAACATCCGGGCGGATGTCGACGTAACCGATTCGCATTCGGTCGTCGTGAAGAACCTGGCCGATGGAACCAACAGCGGTCCGCCGATGTTCGGTGACCCGGACACCGAGCTTTACGGGTCCAGCTTCCCGCAGGTGAGCGACAACGGCAACTGCGTTCTGTTCGTAGCCCAGGGCCACAACGCGGTGACCGGCGACCTTGGGGACTTCCAGAGCACCTATGTCTATGTCAGGAACGGAACCTGCCAGGACCCGAAGGCCCTGGTGCCGAAACTGACCAATGTGTCGATCAAGCCGGCCAAGTTCCGGGCCGGGAAGAAAGCCACGGCGAAGTCGGCCGCGAAGAGGAAGCGCAAGGCACCGGTCGGCACGAAGATCAGGTTCAGGCTGAACACCGCGGCCACGGTCACTATCCGGATCGACCAGAAACTCAAGGGTCGCAAGGTCGGCAAGAAATGCGTCAAGCCGAAGAGGTCGAACGAGCGGAAGAAGGCATGCAAGCGCCTCGTGTTCCGGGGCAAGCTGATCCGCAAGAACGTCGGCGCGGGAAACCGGAAGGTCGCGTTCAGCGGGCGGATCGGGCGCAAGGCTCTGAAGCCCGGCAAGTACCGGATCGTGATGCTGGCGACCGGCCCGGGCGGCAAGTCCGCGAAGGTCTACCGCAGCTTCCGGATCGTCAAGCGCTGAGGCAACCGTTGGTCAGTCTTCTTCGCCCGGGTTGAACTCGGTCGAGAGCATGTCCATCAGCAGTCCGTCATGCCAGCCCCGGCCGTCAGAGTCACGCTCCGATCGCCGGGTCAGGCCAACCGGCTGGAAGCCGACCTTTTCGTAGACCCTGATCGCGGCGAGGTTCTCGACCGCCGGATCGATCTCCAGCCGGTGGTGTCCTCGGGCCTCGAACAGGTACTTGGCCACCTCGCGGACCGCGCGGGTGCCGATGCCCTTGTTCTGAAGCGCAGGGTCGATGAACAGGTCGATGCCTGCATGGCGGTACTTGGGGTCGTCTTCTTCCCAGTACTGGATCATGCCCCCGATCTGCCCGTCGACGAGGATGGTCAGGCGGGTTGACTCCGGTTCGTCCCAGGGAAAGTCCACGGACGGCTCGTCCCACCAGCGGACGACCTCGGGCCGTGCGTGAATCCAGCGAAGATCGCCTACGTGGTCCTCGCTGATCGGTCTGAGGAACATTCGGTTCGGGTCGAGGTCATCGGGGTCCGGACGGCCATTGTCCATTTCTTCCTCCCCCTCCCGGCGGGTCGGATCGTCATCCATGATCGGTCAAGGCTAGCCAGCCGGCTATTCCGACCCCATGGCAGCCGCTCTTCGCAACCGGAATTTCCGACACCGCATAGTCTTGACCCATGGGCCAGCAATTCCTCAAACCGCTGTTCGACCGGGTCGTGATCAAGGAACTCGAACCGGATCGGATGCGCAATTCCGGGCTGGTGGTCCCGCCCGGAACCTCCGAGCCGCCCCCGCAGCACGGCATCGTGCTGGCGGTGGGTCAGGGCATCGACTGGTGGGAGGCGGCCGGGGTCCGGATGCCGGTCCGGCCCGGAGACCACGTCGTCTTCCCCGCACAGGCGGGCAACTGGGTCGAGGTTGACGAGGAACGGCTGCTGGTCTGCCGGGTCACCGAGTTGCTCGGCGTTCTCGAGAACGCAAGGGATCCGGAGACCCCCGAACTTGGCGGCGAAGTAAGGGACTGAGGCTCGCGGGGAGCGCCTGGGTCCGATCCCCCCGATCGGACCCGGCGCCTCCCTGCTTGTTGGTTCCCTCCCGTTTGGAACCCGATTGCCTGACCAAAGGTCGGACAACCGCCCTTATAACCGGATAACGGCAGACGAGTTTCGGTCCGGCAAACAAAGAAGTTCGCGAACGGTTTCCCGCTTGACTAAGCCGTGAGATCAGGCTGCCGGCCGCGACCGGCGCAGGTATCGGACGACATCGGAAACCCTGGCGCTTCCGTCGCCCTGCCGCGAGGTGCTGATCACCCGGACACGGAGGTTGCCGTGACGATGCAGGCTCTGCCTAGCCCGGGAACCGAGCCTGACTCCAAGCTCATGGTTTCCGTCGCTCAGGCTGTAGGGCCGGCTGCCGATCGTCACGAGCCGTTTGTGCCGCAGGCCGAGCGCCCGGCCGCGGACTCTGAGAGTCAACCGGCCACGGCAACGGTCCATGTTCGACGTCTGGCAGCGGACCGGCACCACCTGCTTGCCGGACCGGCCAACCCGTGGCAGCCTGCCTTCGGTCAGGACCCGGCTCCGCCTGATCGTTTCCGTCGTCGTAGCGGTGCCGGTCAGGTCGACCGTGGTGTCGTCACCGTCGGCGTCGGTCGTCACCGTGAAACTGGCGGACCGGCTGCCGGTCCCTTCCGGCAGGAAGACGACCTGGATCTGGCAGCTGTCCCCCGATGCCATGACCCGGTTCGAGCAGTTGTTGGAGGTCAGCCTGAACTGGTCGGTGTCGGCCCCGGAAAGAGTCACGATCCCGATGTCGAGATCCCCGCTCCCGCTGCTGGTCAGCGTGAATGTCCGGGATGAGGAAGCGGTGCCGGACTGCTGGCTTCCGAAGTCCGCTGCCTGCGGATCCAGCGTGGCCCCCGGCAAGAGCCGGGGAAAGCCGGTTCCGGTCAGCGGCATCACGTCGGGAGAGCTTGCAGCGTCGGAGATAAGCTCGAGACTCGCCCCATGCGGTCCCTCATCGACCGGATCGAAGATCGTGACCAGGGTGCATGAGGCGCCGGGGGCAAGTTCGCCGGCGGGCTCGAGGAAATAGCAGCTGCTCGCGTTGGCCAGAAGCGCGAAGGAGAGATGATCTGTGCCGGTGATGCCGGCCGAGTCCAGGTGGGCGGTTCCGGAGCCGGTGTTCGTGACCGTGAACTCGCCGGGCTCACCGAGTTCGCCTCCCACGTTGATCGGGCCGAAGGCGAAGTGGTCAGGGCTGACCGAGATCGTCGGTGCCGGCTCATCCGCCAGTGCGGTTCCCGGCAGAAGCAGGCAGGCCGCGGCCAGCAGGCACGGGAGCAGTCGTTTCCCGGTCGATCTCATGGTCATATCTTCGAACACGCGCATTGCGAAGACGTTGCCGTGCCCGGGTCCGTAGTCTTCCCGGGCGATGGCCCTCTCGATCGGAATCGTCGGGCTTCCCAACGCGGGGAAGTCGACCCTCTTCAATGCCCTGACCAGGAACGACGTGCTCGCCGCGAATTATCCGTTCGCGACGATCGAGCCCAACGTGGGCGTGGTCGGCGTACCCGATCCCCGGCTCGAAAAGCTGGCCGGGATCTACGGCTCGGAAAAGATCCTTCCCGCCACGGTCCAGTTCGTGGACATCGCCGGCATCGTCAAGGGCGCGTC
>JAGQUR010000004.1:16707-28850 GCA_020438395.1 Solirubrobacterales bacterium
TCGAACATCCGCGAGTCCGACGCGATCTGCCAGGTGACCCGGGTCTTCCAGGACGACGACATCACCCACGTCGAGGGCGAAGTCGAACCGAAGAACGACATCGAGACGATCCGCACCGAGCTGATCCTCGCCGACCTTCAGACGATCGAGAACGCCCTGCCCCGGCTGACCAAGGAAGCAAAGCGGGACAAGGACCTCGAGGTGCAGGTGAAGGCGGCCGAAGCGGCGAAGGAGATTCTCGAGGGCGGCCAGGGCATCTTTGAAGCCGGGTTCGATCAGGAAGCGATCCGCGAGCTGCACCTGATGACCGCCAAGCCCCTGCTCTACGTCTTCAACTGCTCGGAGGATGAGCTGGCCGACGACTCGCTGAAGAACGACCTGCGCGAGCTGGTCGCCCCGGCGGAGGCGATCTTCCTCGATGCCAAGTTCGAAGCGGAACTGGTCGAACTCGATGACGAGGAAGAGGCCCGCGAAATGCTGGCCGACGTCGGGGTCGAGGAACCGGGGCTGGACGTGCTCGCCCGGGTCGGCTTCGAAACCCTGGGCCTTCAGACGTATCTCACGGCGGGTCCAAAGGAGACCCGCGCCTGGCAGATCAACAAGGGTGACACCGCCCCCGAGGCAGCCGGAGTCATTCACACCGATTTCCAGCGGGGCTTCATCAAAGCCGAGATCATCTCCTTTGTCGACCTGCTCGAATACGGCTCAATGGCAGACGCCCGCGCCGCCGGCAAGGTCCGCCTCGAAGGCAAGGACTACGTCATGCAGGACGGCGACGTAGTCGATTTCAAATTCAACGTCTGAGACCGATTCGCGGTTATGCTCGGCTGGTTACCAGTCGACGAAGGGGGAACCAATGCCAGCTGCCTATGACGCCGGAGATCTCCAGCGGATCTTCCGGCAGATCAACGACCGGATCCGGGCGATCGAGGAACACCTGGTCGTGCTCTCGGAAAAGGCCGGTGTGGCCTATTCGCTGCCCAGCGAAGGCCTGCCGAAGGAGGTCATCGAACTGGCCCGTGCCGGCAAGACGCTTGAGGCGATCAAGCTCTACCGCGAGATGACCAACGCCGATTTCGAGACTGCGAGGGCCGCGGTTTCGGCGGTCTGAGAGGGGGACCGGTCCGGCCGGTCAATCGAGGAGCATCGAGCGCAGGTGAAAGGCCCGCTGGGCGACCTGCCGGAGAAGGTTCTCGAGAAGGGTCACGACCAGGCCGGGATCCTTCGCCCGCAGCACTTCGAGGTCCCCCTTGCCGAGGGCCCACGCCTTGACTTCTGTGTCGGCCCGGGGAATGCCGGCCAGCGAGGTTCCCGCGATCACCGAGATCTCCCCCAGGGTCATTCCGGCCGAAAGGGTGGCGAGGCGCTGGAATCCCCCGTCGTCGGCCCTGGCCAGCAGGCTGATCTTGCCGGCGGTGACCAGGAGCATTTCCTCGGGCTCGACCATTTCGTCCCCATAGATGAGTTCCCCCGCCCCGAAAGTCACATGTTCGAGATGCGAGCTCAGCAGTTCGATCTCGTCGATGCTCATGCCGAGGGTGGCACCGTGCTGGGCGAGACTGAGTTCGGGGTCGGTCTCGAGGTCACCGTACCTGTCGATAAGTCCCTGTTCGCACCATTCGAGCGCCAGATCGAGATCGGGAAAGGTGCGAACCGGATGTAGTCCTTCCTGCTCCCGGTGGCGGCCCAGGTCCTCGAGGAAGAGCGGATGGCGGTCGACGTCGGAGAAGGCGATCTCGCCACCGGCCTCCTCGCAACTCTCGATCAGGTGGCTGAAGATCGGTATGTCGATCGGGTCGATCGAGCGGACCGCCCGGAAATCGAGGACCGTGAAGTCGTGGTGTTCGGCCCGCTCGAGCGCCGAACCGGTGATCAGCTCTCCTGCGGCGAACGAGATCTCTCCCTGCAGCTGGAGGACCCTGGCCCGGCGTCCGTGCTCGGCCAGGATGTTCTGTTCAGCGGGGCCCCGGAAGCGTTTCGACTGCGAGTCCAGGCAGGAGCCTTCGGCCCGCACCGGCGGAGCCGGCCGCCTCGACGGGCTCATCACATGGAGGTGAAGCACCTCGGAAAGGTCTTCGCAGACCTTGATCCCGCGGACGCTGTTGCCGTGGGCATCGAGCGGCGGCGAGTAGACGGCGAACCCGAGCTGGCCGGGAAGGACCGCAATGATCCCTCCCGCGACACCCGACTTTGCGGGCAGGCCCACCGTGTAAAGCCAGTCCCCGGCTGCGTCGTACATGCCGCAGCTGGCCATCACGCTGAGCACGTTACGCACCGTCTCCTCCCGCAATACGCGTTCGCCGGTCACCGGATTCACGCCGGTCGAGGCGAGGGTCGCGGCGATCGTGGCCAGGTCCCGGCAGGTGACCAGGGTCGAGCACTGGCGAAAGTAGGTTTCGACCACCTCCTCGACTTCGCGGTCGACCACCCCGGCGTTCTTGAGCAGGTAGGCAATCGCCCGGTTGCGATGGCCAGTCTCGTTCTCGGAGTTGAAGACTTCCTCGTCCACCTTGAGGTGCCTGCCCGCGAACTCCGAGTACTCATGGAGGATGCGGTCGATCGGCTTCTCGAATCCGATCGGCTCGATGAGCGAAGTGGTCGCGATCGCTCCGGCGTTCACCATCGGGTTTAGCGGCAGTCCGGTGCCCGGCTGCAGGGTGATCGAGTTGAACGCCTCGCCGCTCGGCTCGACGTCCACGTGCCGTCGGACCTCTTCTTCGCCGATCGCCTCCTGGGCGAGCGCGTAGGTCAGCGGCTTCGAAATCGACTGGATCGTGAACTCGCGTCGCGTGTCCCCCACCTCGTAGACGGCGCCGTCAGCGGTGACCATCGAGATCCCGAACCAGGCCGGATCGGCCGAAGCCAACTCGGGGATATAGCTCGCAACCTCCCCGGACATATCCCCCGCATGCCGCTCATGAAGCTGCTCGAGCAACGCCTGAACGGGCGAGGAGGTGCGGGAATTAGCTGGTTGGTTCACGGTTGCTGCTTCTATACCCCATCCCGCTCACCTTCCAGTCACGAGGTCCGAACGAATTTTGGCTAGGCTCAACTTGTGAGTCCGGCTGCCACCAGAAAGTCCGAGGCGCTGCCGACCGCGGCGGTCGAGGATTACGCGAAGGCGATCTACTCGCTGACCGGCTGGGGCGAGGAAACCGCTTCCACCAACGATCTCGCCGAACGCCTCGGGGTCAAGGCCGGATCGGTCTCGGCGATGATCAAGAAACTCGACGAGGCGGGACTGGTCGAGCGGGTTCCCTACCACGGGGTCAGGCTCACCGCCGACGGGACCAGGGTGGCGATGGCCGTACTGCGCCGGCATCGGTTGCTGGAACTCTTCCTCGCCGAGGTTCTCGACGTTCCCTGGGAACGGGTCCACGACGAGGCGGAGGTACTCGAACACGCGCTCTCCGAAGACCTCACCGACCTGATCTCGGCCAAGCTGGGTGAGCCGGACTTCGACCCGCACGGCGACCCGATCCCGGATCGGGATCTGGAGATCGTCGAGACCGAAACGGTCGCCCTAGCCGGGCTCGCGCCGGGCGACGTCGCCCGTTTCGTCCGGGTCTCCGACTCCAACCCGGAGATGCTCGCCTACCTGAGCGAGTGCGGGATCGCGGTCGGCGACCGGCTCGAGCTGGTCGAACGGCAACCGTTTGACGGCCCGATCACCGTGAAGATCGGGGACGCATCGCATGTGCTCGGGCTGACCCTCGCCCAGGCGATGCGGGTCGATCACACCGACTGAAGGCGTGACGCTAGCCGGGCGTCGGCCCGCCAGGAGTGGTGATGCTCCCCGGTCCGCCGGGGATCGGATTCGGGTTGGGATTCGGATCCGGGTTCGGGTCGGGCACGGGGTCGGTCGGCTGAGGGGTGCTCGGATTGGTCGGCTCAACCGGATCGGTCGGCTGAGTGGTCGGGTTCTGGCCGGTCGAACCGCCTGTACTTCCACCGCCTCCGCCGCCACCGGACCCGCCGGACCCGCCGGAGGACCCCCCGTTGCCGCCACCGCCACCGCCACCGCCTCCAGAGACCGGTCCGGTGGAGTCGTTCGACGGCGAGACGGAATCGACGGGAACGGTCGTATCGATCACGTCATCACTCTCGCCCTGCTGTTCCCTGACCCTGGCGACTTTCTCTTCGGCCTTCCTGCCGGCCGCTCTGGCTTCGGCCTTTCTCAGGACGCTTTGGGGACGGACCACGGAATCCCTGACCGCAGCAACCCGCTCGGGTGCGTCCGCTTCCGCCATCAGCACCGTGGCAAGGACCGCCGCCACCAGAACCGAACCGGCTCCGGCCAGGATGGCCCGGCGGCCGCGGCTCCAGCTACCAACGGCGGCCGCACCGCCCGCTCCGCCCGATGTCCCGGCGCCCCCTTCGGAACCGGAGGATCCGGGCCTCTCGACGGCTGACCAGTCGTGTCCGTTGATCCCGCTGGCCTTTGCCATGACTTCCCGGAACAGCCAGGCGGCCGGAAGGACTGGTGCCCAGGCGCGGTAGGAAACGCCGGCCTCGGCCATCTCCTCACCGGCGACACGGCAGTTTCCGCAGTCGGCCAGGTGGGCGTCCAGCCAGGCCGGGTCGAAGCCGGTCGTCTGGTCGTCCTGCCGGCAGGCAAGTTCACCATGCGCGCGTTCGCAGTCGGCCGTGGCGAAGGCGACCGAGGCGGCCGCTCCGATCCTCATTTCCTTGCGCAGGGCGATCCTCGCCCGTGAGATCAGCTGCGCCACGGCGTTCGGCTTCATCTCCATCACCGAGCCGATCTCGTCGTAGCTCATGCGGTCGAGTTCCCGCAGGGCCAGGACTTCCCGCTGACGTTCGGGGAGCCTCCCGTTGGCCGCCTGTACGGCTGCCTCCTGGGACTCCGCCAGGGCCGACCGTTCCGGGTCGGTCTCGAGATCGGAGTTCCCGTCGCGGAAGGGATCCTCCGCCTCCTCCGGAATCGCGCCCGACGGTTCCATTCTCTTGCGCTTGGCGATCACGTCGTACCCGGCGTTCCTGGCCGCGGTGTAGAGATACGGGCCGAACTGGAGGTTCTCGAGGTCCAGTTCCGGCAGTTTCGCCATGACCCGGAGGAAAGCTTCCTGGGTCGCGTCCTCGGCTTCGTGTCGGTCGCCGAGGAGGCGGAGGAGGTAATTGAAGATCGGGCGCTCGTACGACTCGTAAAGACTCGCGAATGCCGGGCCATCCCCCTTGGCGGCAGCCCGGGCGAGAGTGATGTCCTCGGGCCCGGAGGGCATGAGATTAATCTAACACCGCTCCGGGCCCGAGTCATCGTCCTGGCTACCTTCCCTGCCTCGCACTCACCGGGCTCCCGGCCCGGTGAGACCTGCGGCCTTCTTGAGGGCCGTCTTGTTTCCGACGCTGTCTTGCGCCTTGACCCGGACCGTCACCTTGCGGGCTGCCGGGTACTTGCGCAGCAGCTTCCGGGTCTGGCGGGTCAGCTTCAGGGTGGCCTGTCCGGCCTTCCCGGCCGCGGCCGAGAACTTGCCCTTGCCGATCAGGAGCTGCCGGCGCTTGCCGCCAACCTTGACCTTCACCTTCGTCTTCACGATCACCGTGCCGCGGCAGGGACCGGAGATCTCGCTCTGGGCGCAGCGCACGGCGACCCTGGCCCGACCCGAGAGGTCGACCTTGATCGTGCTGGCCGGCACCTTGACCTTGACCGAGTTGTCGGCAGTGACCCTCCACATCTCGGAGCCATGGGTCCCGTCATCGGCCGAGAAGTAGAGCGAACCGGCGTAGGGGGTGAATTCCCATGGGCTGCCCGAACCGTCGCCCGGCAGGATGTCCCGGACCATGTACGGCTTGCCGCCGTCGGTCGCCCAGAGCTCGACTCCGTGTTCGTCGTCGTCGGCGCTGAAGTAGACCCTGCCTCCGAATGCGATGAGCCCGGCCGGGCCGGAATCCTCCTCGCCGGGGGCGATGTCTCCGACCATTTCGACGGTGTTGCCATCGGTCCGCCAGAGCTCGTTGCCCAGGGCATCGGTGCCGGCCCGGAAGTAGAGGTGGTTTCCAAGCACGGCAGGGTAGCTCGGGTCCGAACCCCAGCTGCCCGGGTTGATGTTGGAGACCAGTTCAACATTGGCGACCGGGGTGGCACCGTCGGTCCGGAAGAGCTCGTTTCCGGTCAGACCGTTGTTGGCGCTGTAATACAGGTACCCGCCCATCACGGCGAACTGCTTCGGGTACGAGTCAGCGGCTCCCGGCGCCAGGTCGCTGACCATCGTGGTCGAGGCGCCGTTGGTCCGCCAGAGCTCCCAACCGAAGAGGCCGTCAGCGGCGAAGTAGAGCTGGCCCTTGAACTCGATGAAGGCCTCCGGGTTCGAGCTGCCGGCTCCGGGGGAGATGTCGGCGACCAGAGTCGCGCCCGAGCCGTTGGTCCGCCAGAGTTCGTAACCGGAGGCACCGTCGTTGGACCGGAAGTAGAGGTAATTGCCAAGCCGGGTGAACCAGGCCGACGACGAACCGCTCGCGCCGGGACGGATGTCCTTGATCAGCGAAGCCGAGTTGCCGTCGTAGACCCACGGTTCGCGACCGTTTGCGGGGGTCTCCGCCGTGAAGACAAGCTTGTCGTTCAGCACCGCCAGATTTCCCGGGTAGCTGTCGTTCGGACCCGGAACGATGTCGTCGACCATCTTGGTGGTCTGTCCGTCGGTCTTCCACAGCTCGCGACCATTGCTCTCGGACCTGGCCGAGAAGTAGAGCCAGCCGTCGAACTGGGTCAGATCGTCGGGATTGCTGCTCTTCTTGCCGGGATTGACGTCGGCCACCAGGGTCGGCTTGCCGGCCTTCAGGACCCATATCTCCTTGCCGGTCGCGCCGGTGCTGGCCGTGAAGAAGAGCTTGCCGCCAGCGGTGGTGAAGTCGGCCGCGTAGGAGTCACTCGGCCCGGGGTTCACGTCCGCGAACTGATGCGAGACCATCGCCGCGCCGGCCGAGGTCACGTTGATCGAGACGATCCCGGCGAGCAGCGAAAACAGCCCCAGCAGGAAAAGTACGGGCAGGACGAGACCGGACGCTTCGAACCGGCCGTGTGTTTCATTCTTGAAATTCATCTTGTTCCTCTCATGGAATGGTCGGCTTCGAAAAGCCCTTTCATCCGTGTAACGAGGAACCGGCCCGATACTTACGCGAGCCCGGAAATTTCTTTTGTCAGGCCGTCTGTTTCGGCTTCGGCTCGGCTCTGGGCGTGAACTGAAGCTGCTTTTCGGCGCCGGCGGTTCCCTCCCCGATCTGCCGGGTCCTTTCGATCTCCGAGTTGAGTTCCAGGCCGAACAGCAGCGCGATGTTCGAGATCCAGAACCAGATCAAGAGCACGACGAACCCCCCGAGCGTCCCGTAGGTCTCGTTGTAGGAGCCGAAATTGCCGACGTAGAAGGCGAAACCGGCCGAGGCGAGGACCCATACCAGCAGGGCCACCCCGGCCCCCGGCGTGAAGAAGCGGAATCGACCGGGCGAGACGTTCGGAGAGAAGTGAAAGAGCACGGCAAACATGGTCAGGACAAGGGCGACCATCACCGGCCATTTGGCGATGTCCCATATGTCGACCGCGGTGGAGCCGATGCCGAGCGGTTCGGCCACCGCCCGGACCACCGGACCGGTCATGACCAGGCCGATCGCGAGCAGCGCCAGGATCAGGATCATCACGACCGTGATCCCGAGCTGGACCGGCTTGAGCTTCCAGAAGGCCCGGCCTTCGCGGGTCTCGTAGATCACGTTCGACGCCCGGCCGAAGGCGCCGATGTAGCCGGAGGCGGCCCAGATCGCCAGGATGAGGCCGATCACGAAGGTGACGCCGGATGCTCCCCGGTTCGAGGTGAGACCCTCGACCGGGCCCTGGAAGGTGCTGGTCGCGGCGTCGGGACCCAGGTTGGAAACGATCTCGGTCAGCTTCTCGGTTGTGGTCTCCGGGTTCGCGAACAGCCCGATGATCGAGACCAGGGCGATCAGCATCGGAAACAGCGAGAGCAGGCCGTAGTAGGTGAGGGCAGCGGCCCAGTCGGTCATCCCGTCTTCCATGAACTCGGTGCCGCTGCGCTTCATGGTCGCGAGCAGCGAGTCGTCCCGTTCGACTCCCTCGGGTTTCATCTCGGTCGGCTCAGCCATGACTCACTTGTACCCGGAGCAATGAATTCGAACGATTCCCGCCGGGATCAGGCGCCGAGTTGTTCGCGCAGGTCCTCGACCAGAGCCCGAAGTTCGGCGAGCTCACGAGTCAACTCGTTGACCTGACGCTCCAGCCCTTCGATCCGTTCGGTCTCTGGCGTGTCCTGCGGGACCGGCAGGGGTTCGACCGCCTCCCCCCGGGGAGCCGGGGCGACCGGCTCGGGATCCGCCGGCGAGCTGCCCTCGGGATCCGGGGCGACGGGCCGGGTCTCGTCCGCTTCCGTCTCCTCGAGGTGGTTGCCGCCGATCAGCTGCCGGTAGCGGTCCTCCTTCTGGCCCGGGCGACGGGGCAGCCGCTCGATCAGATCCCTCGAGGCGAGGGCATCGAGCGTGGTCTGCAAGGCGTCGAGATCGTGGAAGCCGAACATACGCTCGGTGCGCTGCTTGAGCTGCCCGGGCGTCTGCTCGCCGCGGAGCATGAGCACAGACAGAACCGAGATCTGGTCCTCGGAAAGTGAGAGTTCCTGGTCCAGCAGGTGCCGGTACTTGGGGGAACGGCTGGTATGCCCGGATGCCCCGCGGATCCACCGGCGCCGGCCCAGGTCGCCCAGGGCCTTGCGGATCGTCGCCTCGTCGTAGTCGACCACGGGGTCGCGGTTGGTCGACTGGTTGCAGGCAAGCCGCAGCGAGTTCAGGGTCAGGGGGTACTGATCCGGAGTGGTCCGCTGCTTCTCGATCAGGCAGCCGACCACCCGGATCTGAACGTCATCCGGTCCGATCATCGCGGCGGAGGCTACCGGGTCACGACCAGCCGCTTCACCTTGCTTACCTGGCGGGAGTTGCCGGCCTTGTCACTGACTTTGGCCCGCACCGAGACCTTCCGGGCTGCGGCGTTGCGGCGGACCAGGATGCGGGCCTTCCGGCCCAGCCGGACGACCACCGTCCGCGTCTGTCCGGCCGGGACCGAGAACTTCGCCTTGCCGAGCGTGACCTTGCGCTTCTTCTTTCCGACCCTCACCTTGCCGCGGGTCTGGACGGTCAGGTTGCCGCGACAGAGACCGGAGATCTCGTTCGCCGGGCAGTTGACCTTGATCCTGATCCGGCCGCCCCGGTCTGCCCTGATCTTCTTGCCGGGCAGATTTACCTTCACCTTCCTGTCATCGGTAGCCGCCCAGAGTTCGTAGCCGGTGGTCCCGTCGTCGGCCGCGAAATAGAGGCTGCCCCCATGCTCCTCGAAGTCATATGGGTCGCTGGAATCGTCTCCCGGCAGGATGTCCCCGACCATCCTGGCCTGGCCGCCATCCGCCTCCCAGAGCTCGTACCCGTGCGTGCCGTCGTTGGCCGAGAAGTAGAGGCTGCCCATGAATCCGGTCAATTGACCCGGGCTGCCATGGTCTTCACCCGGGTTTATGTCCCGGACCAGGTCCACCCCGGCTCCGGTCGTATTCCAGAGCTCGCGCCCCATGGCCGCCGTGTCAGCCGTGAAGTAGAGCCGGTCGCCGGTCACGGACAGGCTCGTCGGCGAGGAGCCGTCCGCCCCGGGCTCGAGGTCGGCGAAGAGGGCAGTGTTTGCGATCGGCGTGGCGCCATCGGTGCGCCAGAGTTCGGTCCCGCTCACCCCGTCCTCGGCCCGGAAATAGAGGTATCCGTTGAATACGGTCAAGTCGAACGGAGCCGAATTCGGGGCGCCGGGGTTGATGTCCGCGACTCTCTGGGTGAACACACCGTTGGTCCGCCACAACTCCGCCCCCTGGCCGTCTCCGGCCCTGAAGTAGAGATAGTCGCCGAAGGGCGTGAAGTACCGGGGATTCGAACTCAGGCCACCCGCGTTGATGTTGGCGAAAAGGGAGGCGCTGTTGCCGTCGGTGATCCACACTTCACTGCCGAACAGGCCGTTGTCTGCGCTGAAATAGGCGAAGTTGCCAAACGTAGTGATGTCGTTGAGGTTTGATCCGGAGACTCCGGGGCGAATGTCCGAGACCATCGAGACCAGGTTGCCGTCGGTTCGCCACAGCTCGCTGCCGGTGAGTCCGTCGTTGGCCCTGAACAGGAGCTGATCGCCGAGCACGGTCATCAGGAAGGGATCAGAGGATTCAGATCCGGGCCGGAGATCAGCCACAATCTCGGTGGTGTTCCCGCCCGTTCGCCAGAGCTCTCGGCCGGATGCTTCCGTCGAAGCCGAGAAATAGAGCATGCCCTTGAAGCGGATGAAGTCCCGGGGCGAGGAGGAGTCCTTGCCCGGGTTGAGATCGGCCACGAGCTGCGGCTTGCCGTTGTGAAGGCGCACGAGCTCATGCCCCTTGCCGGGCATTCGACCCGCGAAGTACAGGTTTCCGCCGAAGCTCGCCATGTCATCGGGGTCCGAACTGCTCGGGCCGGGGTTCACATCTGCGGCCTGATGAGCCACCACCGCCGAACGGGCGATCGAGACGTCAAAGGTCAACGCCCCGACGATCAGCACAAGAAGCGAGGTCATCATGCCGGCCGGCGTGCGGAATCCTCCGCTTGCGGTCCTGCGTTCCAGGGGGAACATCGTCCTGCCTTCCTCCGAACCTCATCGGCCCTGCCTGGCCACTTGTCGCTAAGTCGGGTTCGCACCTCCGATACTTACTCAATCGCCGGCGGATTTCCAGTCGGATTGGAGCGCCCGGCAGTCTGACCGGGTCGCGCGGGCATTCAGTCGGCCAGTCCGGCAGCCTCGATCACCCTCAGGGTCGCCTGCGGGACGGTGATCTCCCCGGCATCAACTTCGGCCCTTGCCGACCGGATCGCCTCCCCGACGCCGCTTCGCCGGTGGACCGCGCCCAGTATCGCCTCCTCGATCATCGAATCGAGCCAGCGTTCGGTCTGATGGCGGCGGCGCTCCTCGAGCTGTCCGGTCTCCTCGAGGTGGGCACGGTGCTTTTCGACCGAATCCCAGACTTCCGTCAGCCCCGTCCCTTCTGCGGCCGAGGCGATCTGGACCGGGGTCTCCCAGCCGGGGGTCGAGGGCGGCAGCATCCTCAGCGCATGGCGGTAATCGCCCCGGGCCCGCTTGGCCAGGGGCACCCGGTCACCGTCCGCCTTGTTCACGACGATCAGGTCGGAGAGTTCCATGATGCCCCGCTTGATTCCCTGAAGGTCATCGCCCGCTCCGGGGACCAGCAGGAGCATCAGGCAGTCGACCATCTCGGCGAGCTCGGCCTCGGACTGGCCGACCCCGACCGACTCGACGATGATCACGTCGAATCCCGCCGCCTCGCAGAGCAGCATCGCTTCACGGGTCTTGCGGGAGACCCCGCCCAGAACCCCGCCTGAAGGGGAAGGCCTGATGTAGACATCCTGCTCGGCGCTGAGCTTGTGCATGCGGGTCTTGTCGCCGAGGATGGAGCCGCCGGTCCGGGCCGAGGTCGGGTCGATGGTCAGCACCGCGACCTTGTGGCCCTTCCTGATCAGCTCCAGTCCCAGCGCCTCGATGATCGTGGACTTGCCCGCCCCCGGGACGCCTGTGATCCCGACCCGGATCGCCTCCCCCGTCTTCGGCAGGAGGTCGGCGATCAGTTCCTGGGCATGTTCCTGGTCATCGGCGCGGCGGCTCTCGGCCAGGGTGATCGCCCGCGACAGGGCGCCGCGGTCGCCCCCGGTGATTCCTTCCTTCAGTTCTTCAACCGAAGGCCTGAGGGTCATCAGGCCGAAGGGGAACCGGTCTGGACGTCGAGGCCGCGTCGCTCGATCAGGAGCTGCAGCAGCTCGGCCGCTGCCTCGCCGATCACGGTGCCGGGCGGGAAGATCAGATCGGCCCCGGCCTCCTTGAGCGGCTCGAAGTCAACCGGGGGGATAACGCCGCCGGCGACGATCGCGATGTCCTCCCGGCCGAGATCGTCGAGCGCCTTGCGCAAAGCCGGCACCAGGGTCAGGTGGCCGGCCGCCAGGGTGCTGACCCCGACTGCATGCACATCGGCTTCGATCGCCTGGCGGGCGACCTCTTCCGGGGTCTGGAAGAGCGGGCCGATGTCAACGTCAAAGCCGAGGTCGGCGAAGGCGGTGGCCACCAC
>JAGQUR010000173.1 GCA_020438395.1 Solirubrobacterales bacterium
ACCGACCAGCGGGCCGGGTCGGGAGCGGGTACTGGCTCAGCCGGGGCAGTCACTGCCACCGGCTGGTCGATCACTTCGAAGATCCTCTCGGCCGCCGCCATGCCGTCGGCGCTGGCGTGGAACTGGGCCCCAAGCTGGCGCAGGGGCATGTAGAGCTCGGGGGCAAGTAGCAACACGGTCAGGCCGGCGACAAGTTCGAGGTGCCCGTTGGCCAGCTGAATGCCGATCGCGGTAGCGACCATGGCAACCCCGATCATCGCCATCAACTCCAGCACCAGCGAGGAGAGGAAGCCGACCCTCAGGGCACCCATCGTCTCCCGGCGGTAC
Source organism: Solirubrobacterales bacterium (assembly GCA_020438395.1). Lineage (GTDB taxonomy): Bacteria > Actinomycetota > Thermoleophilia > Solirubrobacterales > 70-9 > 67-14. The sequence continues at coordinate 328 of JAGQUR010000173.1, forward strand.
TCCTCGCCGACCGCCTGGATCGAACCTGCCTGCGAGTAGGCCTGGCTGTTGGCGCGCAGGGTCGCGAGCCCGCCGACCAGGTCGAGGAAATGCGAGGAGAGACGGGACATCCGCTCCCACCGCTTGCGGGTTCGCTGCTCGGTCAGCAGACCGATCAGGACCATGAAGACGATGATGAGCGGCGCGGTGACGGCGAGTATCACGGCCGATTCCCAGTTGTACTGGACGACCCAGGCCAGCACCGCGACCGGAACGATCCCGGCCAGAACCATCTGCGGGAGGTAGCGGGCGAAGTAATTCTCAAGGGCCGCGACGCCGTCGATCGCCGAACTGACCAGGTCACCGGACTGCTCGTCCTGAAGTGCGCCCGGGCGGTTCAGCAGCAGGTGCCGCGAAAGCCTTTCGCGCAGCTCCGACATCACCCGGGCGGCGCCGAACCGACCGGCACTCTCGAAACCGGCCGCCGCCAGCCCGCGTCCGACCGAGATCACGGCCAGCCAGGCGAGGAGCGGGGCGACGTCGGCGAAGCTCTTGCCGTCCATGAAAACCCCGGCGATGACCTTCGCAAGGAGCGTTGCCTGGGCGATGATCAGGCCGGCCTGGAGAAGACCCAGGCCGACCGTGACCACCAGATGTTTGCGGGCTACGCGGCTGGAGCGGGCCAGCCGGCGCTGGGTATCACGAGCCTGCCGGCTCGCCCCCGGTGCCCTGGTCCGATCCCGAGCCACCGGCAGCCTCCTTCTTCTTCTCGAGCAGGTCGATCGGCGACTTCACGTCACCGAAGCCTTCGGCCGAGAGCCGGTGCCGGAAGACCCAGTAGGTCCAGGCCTGGTACAGCAAGACCACCGGGACCAGCAGCCCCGCGACCACGGTCATGACCGTCAGCGTGTAGTTGGTCGAGCTGGCCATGTTGAGGCTCATGTCGAAGGCCGAGTCGATGCTGGACACCATCGCGTTCGGGAACAGGTCCACGAACTGGGCGATGAAATAGAAGGCGATACCTGCGGCCGTGCCGATGAAGGCCTTCATCGGGTTGGCCTTCGCGTTGAGTACCGCGAACACGAACGCACCGACCGCGACCACCGCGGCGATCAGGGAGAGGATCTCCAGCGAGTCCTGGCGGATCAGGGTCCAGGCCATGAACACCGCGCCGAGCCCGGCGGCGATCGGGGTCGTTCTGACCGCCATGTCACGAGCCTTTTCCCGCACCTCGCCTTCGGTCCTGATCTCCAGGAAGAGCGCACCATGGGCGAGGAATATGAACAGGGATGCCACTCCGCCCAGCAGGGTGTAAACCGAGAGCAGGTCGAAGAAGTTGCCCGTATATTCGAGCGATTCCTTGCCGTTGGTCATCATCGGCTCGATCGGGACGCCGGTGATGATGTTGGCCCACGCCACGCCCCAGAGGAGGGCGGGAAGCAGGCTGCCGACGGCGATGCACCATTCCCATCCGGTTCGCCATGCCGACGATTCGCGCTTCCCCCACATCTCGAAGCCGACGTTCCTGACGATCAGGGCGAGCAGGATCGCGAAGAGCGCGATGTAGAAGCCGGAGAACAGGGTCGCGTACCACTCGGGGAAGGCGGCGAAGGTCGCGCCACCGGCGACCAGCAGCCAGACCTCGTTGCCGTCCCAGACCGGGCCGATCGTGTGCAGGATCGCCCGCTTCTCGTCGTTGCCGCGGCCGATCAGCTTCATCAGCATGCCGACACCGAAGTCGAAGCCTTCGAGGATCAGATAGCCGATCCAGAGGATCGAGATCAGGACGAACCAGACGAATTGGAGTGTTGTCGTGTCTTCCATTTCAGATCCCCTTAGTAGGCCAGTCCGAGGTAGGGCTTGTCTTCCGAGCCTTCTTCGATTTCGGCCGGGCCCTTGCCCGCCGTCTTGAAGAAGAGCTTGCCGGCGAACACCGCCAGTACGCCGTAGAGCAGGGTGAACCCGACCAGCGTGATCCAGATCTGCCCGGCACCCACTGTCGGTGAGTTCGCGTCAGCTGTCTTCAGCAGGCCGAAGACCACCCAGGGTTGTCTTCCCATTTCGGTGAAGATCCACCCGGCCGCCGCGGCGATGAAGGGCAACGACGCGACCGGCATCGTGAACTTCAGGAAGCGACGGGAGTCTTCGAGTTTTCCTCTGCGGTTCAGCCACCATCCGAGCACCCCGAACAGGGCCAGCAGGAACCCGCAACCCAGCATCACCCGCCAGGACCAGTAGGCGATCCAGACGATCGGCGCGTATTCACCGGGTCCGTATTTCTCCTGGTACTCGGCATTCAGGTTGTTGATGCCCTTGACCTCCGAGTCGGGCTTGCCGGTCATGATGAAGGAGAGGGCATTCGGCATCTGGAGGTTACGGTTGGTTCCTCCGGGGTTGCCCTCGAAATCGCCGGTCGCAAAGAGCGAGAGGCCAACCCCGTCCTCGGTCTCGAAGACGGCGTCGGCGGCGGCCATCTTCATCGGCTGCTGCTCGCTCATCAGGATGCCGTTGAAGTGCCCGACCACCAGGGTCAGCAGGCCGGCCACCGCGAGGGTCGGCAGGGCGATGTTCATCGACCCCTTGAAGACCGCGATCTCGTTATTGCGGAGCAGGTGCCAGGCGGAGATGCCGGCGATCACCATGCCGCCGGTCAAGGCCGCGGCCAGCATCGTGTGGGTCATCGCGTACAGCGCGGTGCTGTTGGTCAGCACGTCCCAGATCGAGGTGAGCTCGACCTTGCCGGTGGCCTTGTTCAGTTCGTAGCCGACCGGGTGCTGCATCCAGGAGTT
>JAGQUR010000005.1 GCA_020438395.1 Solirubrobacterales bacterium
CGAACGCAAGGTCGAGCCGTACCGTCTGGAGAACGGACGCGAAGGCTGGTACGCCGAGTGTTTCGATCTCGACCGCCAGGCGATGCGCCACTTCAAGCTCGACCGGATCAAGGACGCGAATCCGACCGGCGAAAACTTCGAGCCGCGGCCCGAAGCCGAAGAGCTGGCCGGGGTCGAAGGCTGGATGAGCGACGGCCAGGTGCCGGAGGCCTCGGTCGCCCGGGTCTGGGTCTCACCGGAGCGTTCGCGCTGGGTCCGCGAGGAAAGAAATGTCATCGAGGAACTCGCCGATGGCGCGGTAGTGGTCGAGCTTCCGTACGCCGGAACCAGCTGGCTGGTCCGGGAGATCCTCCGCGGCGCCGGTGACCTCGTCGTCCTGGAACCCCAGGAAGCCCGCGACGCAATCAGCCGCGAACTAGCTGCCTGACCCATGGAGGAGATGGCCGACCAGGCCGCTCCCGGGCATCCCGAGATCTTTCGGGTGATGGCCGACAACCCCGGTCCGATGACCCTGACCGGGACCAACACCTATCTGTGGGGCACCGATCCCTGCTGGGTGATCGATCCCGGTCCGGAAGACGAGGCTCACATCGCGGCGGTGAAGGCGGCGATCGAAGAGCGCGGCGGGGCTGCGGGCGTGCTGCTCACGCATTCCCACGCCGACCACAGTGGCGGTGTGGAATCGCTGGGGATCGAGCCCGTCGCAATCACTGACGGTTCGGTGAACGGCGGCCTCGAATCGGTTGCGACTCCCGGCCATTCAGTTGATCACTTCTGCTTCTTCACGGAAGACGGGGTCTGTTTCTCCGGCGACCTGGTCCTCGGCTGGGGTTCCACCTATGTCCCGCCGGACGGCGGTTCGCTGGCCGCCTACATGCTTTCGCTGCGACTAATTCAATCCCGGGCCCCTTCGTTGATCTGCCCGGGCCACGGTCCCTGGATCAACGATGCCGCGGGCAAGATCACGGAGTACATCGACCACCGCGAGGCCCGCGAGAACGATCTGCTCGAAGCCTTGTCCCGAGGCGAGCGGTCACGGATGAATCTGCTCGAAGAAGTCTGGTCGGATGTGCCGGAACAGTTGAGGCCGGCCGCCAATGTGGTCATGGAGGCGCATCTCCAGAAGCTGGAAGCCGAAGGCCGCCTGCCGGACGACCTTGCGGAGTAGGGTCCCGGCATGGGCAACAAGCGCAGTCAGATTGAAATGAGCGAGGAAGAGATCCAGGCCTTTCTCGAAGAAGAGAGGGTCGCGATCGTCACCAGCTTCGGGCCGCGGGGCTGGCCTCACTCGATGCCGCTCTGGTACCAGGTGGTCGACGGCAGGATCCGCTCCTGGACCTTCCGCAAGTCACAGAAGGTCAAGAACCTCGAACGGGATCCCCGGGCGACGGTCCTGGTGGAAGCGGGCTATGACGTTTATCCGGAACTGCGCGGCGTCATGTACGAAGCCGAGACCGTGATTCACGATGATTCCGAAACCGTGCTCGATTACGGGCTCGGTTCGATCGGGCGCTACTCGCCGGGCGGTGGTGAACCGGACGAGGCGATGATCGAGGCCTTTCGTGCCCAGGCGGCCAAACGGGTGGTGCTCGAGTTCGTTCCGGTGCACACCGTGACCTGGGATCACCGCAAGCTCGGTGGGGTGTACTAGCGCGGCTTGTCGCGATTCCGGCGGGCCAGGCGGACCTGAAAGTGGCGGCGGAGGCTGGCCGGTTCGAGTTGGTCGAGTGGTGCTTCGAGTCGCAGGTCACCGGCTGACCGCCAGCCGTCGATTCTTCCCGCCAGTCCGGCTGGCGTCTGGTCGGCGACCAGCTGGGCGAGTCCTGCCAGAGTGTCGCTGACGGCTACCTTCAGGGCCAGAGCGGGGTGGCGCATGATTCCGTATTTCCGCAGCAGGTAGCCCCGGCTGAACCCGGTCTGGCGGTACTTGGCAGCGGCCTTGCGGCCGAGTGTGGCCGACCCTTCGTGGATCGCGCGGGCATCTGGCGCAAGGCGGCAGGAGTAGCCGGCCAGGCGCATCCTGAGGGCGAGGTCGAGATCTTCGTAGTAGAGGAATATCCGCTCGTCAAAGCCACCGACCTGATTGAAAGCTTCACGGTCGAAGAGTGCCGCGCCCCCGGTCGGTCCGAGCGGGTCGGCGGCGTTGTCCAGACGGTTTGCCGGTTCGCCGGTCAGGTAATCCCATGCGGCCAGGGTTCGGTCGCAGGAAATGCCGGCCGAATCGATTCGGGCCGGGTCGTCGGCCCTGAGCAGGACCCCGGCAACCATCGCTGCGCTGCTCTCCCGCCGGGTATCAATCAGGCTTTCGACGAAATCGGGATTGGGAACGGCGTCGTCATTCAGAAAGATGAGCGGGCCGGAGCCACGCTCGGAGACCGCACGATTCAATGCGGATCCGAATCCCAGATTCCGCCCTCCAAAGCCGATTCTGACCACTTCAGGGAACCGGTTGCCGAGCAATTGAGCGCACCCTTCACCGGGGCCGTTGTCGGCCACTACCACCTCAAAATCGGCCGTCTGGGCTTGAAGGGCGGTCAGGCAGGTGGCTAGGCGGTCGCCGCCTTCCAGGGTCGGGATGTACACAGTCGGGGTGGCCAGAGGCATTCAGGATATTCTTGACCATTCATGACCGAGATCAAGGGTCTGATCCTCTCGGGCGGTTCCGGAACGCGGCTGCGCCCGATCACCCACACCTACGCCAAGCAACTGGTCCCCGTGGCCAACAAGCCCGTGCTCTTCTACGGGATCGAGGCGCTGGTCGAAGCCGGCGTCACCGACATCGGCATCATCATTGCTCCGCATACGGGTGACGAGGTGCGGGAAGCGGTCGGCGACGGATCCGTTTTCGGGGCGAAAGTCACCTACATCGAACAGGCCGAGCCGGCCGGGCTCGCCCACGCCGTGCTCACCGCCGAGGACTTCCTCGACGGATCTTCCTTCGTCATGTACCTCGGTGACAACCTGCTCCGGGACGGGGTGCCGGGACTGGTCGAGCGGTTCCGGGCGGAGACTCCCGACGCGATGATCCTCCTGACCCGGGTCGAGGACCCCACCGCCTTCGGCGTGGCCGAACTCGACGAGGGAAGGGTGGTCCACCTGGTCGAGAAGCCGGAGAACCCGCCGTCGGACATGGCCCTGGTCGGCGTGTATCTGTTCTCGCCGGCGATCTTCGACGCGGCGAAAAGGCTTGAACCTTCCGAACGCGGTGAACTCGAGATCACCGAGGCGATCCAGACCCTGATCGACGACGGCCACGAGGTGCGCTCCGAGGTGGTGACCGGCTGGTGGAAGGACACCGGCCAGCTGGCAGACATGCTGGAGGCGAACCGGCTCGTCCTCGACGACATCGTTACCCGGCTGGACGGGACCATCGAGGATTCGCGGGTCGAGGGCCGGGTGATCGTCGAGGAAGGAGCTGTGCTGCGCAACTCGGTCGTGCGGGGTCCCGCCGTGATCGGCAGGGGAGCGGTCGTCGATGGCGCCTACATCGGCCCCTACACCTCGATCGGTGACGGGGTCCGGGTTCTCAACTCGGAGATCGAGCACTCGATCCTCCTGTCCGGTTCCTCGGTGGAGAACCTGGGAGCCCGGATCGAAGCCAGCCTGCTGGGTCGCGAGGTGCGGGTCACCCGTAGTGACTCCCTGCCGAAGACGATGCGGCTCCTGGTTGGCGATCGCGCCGAGATCGAGATCGTCTGATGAAGATCACCGTGCTCGGAGCCCGCGGAATGCTGGGGCACGACGTCGTGCTGGCAGCCGGAAACGAAGGCCACGAGGTTCACGGCTACGGCCACTCTGAGGTGGACATCACCGATCCCGAAGCGGTCAGCCGCAGGCTTCGACTGGACCGTCCGGATGCGGTCGTTAACTGTGCCGCCTGGACCGACGTCGATGGTGCCGAGGATGAGCCGGGGGGAGCAATGGCGGTGAACGGCATCGGAGCCGGGATCGTCGCCGAAGCCGCAGCCGCCGTCGACGCCAAGGTCCTGTACGTCTCGAGCGATTACGTCTTCGACGGTTCGAAGAAGGAGCCCTATCTGGAAACCGACCAGACGGGCCCGATCTCGGCCTATGGCACCTCGAAGCTCGCCGGCGAGGTCGCGAGCATGAACGGCAACCGGCGCTGCTTCGTTGTTCGCTCTTCCTGGCTATTCGGAATCGCCGGCGGCAACTTCGTCGACACGATGATCCGGCTCGGCATGACCCAGAAGCAGGTGCTGGTGGTCCGGGACCAGATCGGCTGCCCGACCTATACCTGGCACCTCGCCTACGGCCTGGTCCGCCTGCTCGATTCCGACGCCTACGGAATCCACCACATGGCCGCCGGCGGGCATTGCTCCTGGTACGACTTCGCCAAGGAAATCTTCAGACTGTCCGACATGGAAGTGACGACCCTCTCCGCCACCACCGAGATGTTCAACGCCAAGGCGCCGCGGCCGGCCTGGTCGGTGCTCGAGAGCGGCCTCGAGCATGCGATCACCCTGCCCTCCTGGCAGGATGGTCTCGCCGCCTACCTGCAGCAGCGGGGCAGCGTCGAGGGCGGCGGCAGCGATGAGGGAGCGGAGTCGTGAAACTCCTCGTTACCGGCGGGGCCGGCTTCATCGGTTCGAACTTCGTCCATCACATGGTCGAGTCCGGCCGGGGCGACGGTCTCGTGGTGCTGGACAAGCTCACCTACGCGGGGCGACTCGAGAACCTCGCGGGGCTCGATATCGAGTTCGTGGAAGGTGACATCTGCGACCGGGACCTGGTTCGCAGCCTCGTCGAGCGGGTCGATGCCGTGGTCAACTTCGCGGCCGAATCCCACGTCGACCGGTCGATCGAGTCTCCCGGCGAGTTCATCACCACCGACGTATTCGGCACGTTCGTTCTGCTCGAGGCGGCCCGCGACGCCGGAATCCGTCATCTCCAGATCTCGACCGACGAGGTCTACGGCTCGATCGACGAGGGTTCGTTCACCGAAGCCTCCCCAATCGTTCCCTCATCCCCCTATTCGGCCTCGAAGGCCGGCGGTGATCTGATCGTCGGGGCCTTTCAGCACACTTACGGAGCCGACACGCTGATCGCCCGGGCCTCCAACAACTACGGCCCGCAGCAGCATCCGGAGAAGTTGATTCCGCTGGCTGTGCTGAACGCGATTCACGGCGATCCGATCCCGGTCTACGGCGACGGGAGCCAGGTCCGCAACTGGCTTTTCGTGCGTGACTTCTGTACCGCAATCGAACGGGTCCTCGACCAGGGCGAGGCGGGGCAGGTGTACAACGTGGGCGGCCCGGACGAGCTGCCGAACATCGAGGTGGTCCGCACCATTCTCGAACTCACCGGACGGGACGAATCGCTGATCACCCACGTCGGCGACCGGCTCGGCCACGACATCCGCTACTCGCTCTCCTCGGAGAAAACCGAGGGGCTTGGCTGGAAGGCGGCAACCGGGTTCCGTGAAGGGATCGCCCGCACCGTCGACTGGTACCGCGAAAACGAGGAGTGGTGGGGGCCACTCCGCTCAGGTGAGTACCGCGAGTACTACCAGCGTCAATACGGCCGGGTCCTGACCGACTGAGATGGCCAGCCGCCTCAAAACGGGCCTCGACGGTCTTGCGCTGATCGAACCGCAAGTATTCGGGGACGACCGGGGCTTCTTCCTCGAGACCTTCAGCCGTGACGCCTGGCGCGAGCTCGGAGTGGAAGCCGGGTTCGTGCAGCACAACCACTCGAGGTCGGTCGGCGGGACCCTGCGCGGCCTTCATTTCCAGACATCTCCCGGCCAGGCCAAACTGCTGCGCTGCCCCCGCGGGAAGATCTTCGATGTCGCCGTCGACCTGCGCCGCGATTCCCCTACCTACGGCAAGTGGGAGGGGTATGTGCTGGACGACGAGAAGCATCACCAGCTCTATGTCCCGGTCGGCTTCGCCCACGGGTTCTGCGTGCTCTCCGACGTAGCTGACGTCACCTATCTAGTTTCCAGCCTCTACGACCCGGAAACCGAGGCCGGAATCCGCTGGAACGACCCCGGGATCGGGGTTCAGTGGCCGGTGGAGGAACCGCTGCTGTCGCAGCGCGACGTCGAGGCGCCGCTTCTGGACGAAGTCGCCGACTCGCTCCCCTGGTAGGGCGGTATCAGCCGAATGGCGGCTGGTAGAAGTCCCTGGTCTTCCAGAGGCCGAAGGCGATTGATGAGGATGCCCCCCGTGGCTTCGCGAAGACGGACCCGCGTGCGGTGAATCCGCGCCTGCGGACTACTCCGGCGAAGAGCCCGTTGGCGTTCGCCTGCACCGTGGTCACCCTGGAGAACCGACCGCTGCCCTTACGGCGTCCGAAGATGTCCACGGTCGCCTTCTGGCTGTCTGCGGTGCGTCCCCAGAACCGGAATCCCGCCCTGGTCTTCTCGGCGTAGAAGGGCTGGCGGAATGCCTTCAGGACGGGCTTCGCCTTGTCCTTGTCCACCGATGCCCGGCGGAAGTACAGGCCCGATTCGAAGGTGTCGCTCCACTTCTGTCCGGATGAGCGTGCCTGGTCGCGGAGTCCGAACCAGGTGAAGGTCTGGACGTTCGCCTTGTAGGCCAGATACATGGCCTGCGCGACCCAGCGCGAAAGCAGCTTCGACGGAACTCCCCCCGGGTCCGACGGCTTTGAATCCCAGCTGAACTCGGTCACCCAGAGCTGGGTGCGGCCGAACCGGCTGGTCAACCGTTTCGCCTGCGTGGCCTTCCGCAGAAGGTTCGTCATGCGCGGCAGGGCCGAGACGGTCATGTTGTCCGGCTTCGAGGGTGAATGGACCGGCGAGCCGGTCGTGTACGGATGGACGGCCCAGGCATCCGCCTTGACCTTGAAGTTGCATCCCCTGATCGGCTTGGGCCGCTTGTAGCTGCCGGTCATGCAGAGCGCCCGGCGGGTGAAATCGAGCGGGGCAATCGCCTTCCCGGGGACCGCATTGGGAGCCAGTCCCCCGGCGATCACGAAGTTCGAGTTGTTGACCGAGTGAACCGCGTCATAGAAAGCGTTGAGGAGGTTGCGGAAGGTGTAGGGCGCGGAGGGAGCACCGTTGCCCTTGAAGATCGGCTTGTAGAACAGGGACAGATTCGGCTCGACCCATGCCTGCCAGAAACGCACCCTGGGCAGGACACCATCACCGTCTCCCGGGTCGAAGGTGCCGCTGTAGCGCCGGGCTGCCGCGGTGACGAAATCCGCATAGTCCGATGGCTTCGGTGAGCAGACCCCGGAACCCTGGCAGCTGGAGATCCTGGCCCACCGCGGTGGTGACACAACGGCGAAAACGACGCTGATTCCGCGTGCCGCCGACTTGCGGACGATCTTGTCGAAGGTTGCCCAGTGGTAATAAGGGCTGGCCGGGTCGGTCGGGTCAAAAGGCTGGAGTTCCGTTCCCGGTTTGGTGGTCGATTCGCCGTCGGCAAGAACATACGCCCAGTAAAGGTTGTTCCTGATGATCGTGGCCCCGCTGGCCGCCGCATGGTCGAATGCCGCGTCGGATCCGTGTTCGAAGGCATCCGCGTCAACGATGGCCGTGTTGAAGGAACGCGCCGCGTCGGCACGCGGAGACATGACGGCAAGGCCGACCAGGCTGATCAGGCCGATCAGCAGTGCCGGCAGCAGCAGTCCACGTTTCGAAATTGCGAGCAAGGATTCCTTTCGGAGTTCAGACTTCGCTCAAGGGCGCGAAGTCCCGGGCGCGTATTGGTTTGAACATCGCCGGGGGCAGAAAGTAGCGAACCGGAAGCCTGCGGGTCACTTGGCCAGTTCGTTGACTTCCCTGAAAGTGAGTCGGCTGAACAAGACCGGGTTGGTCTCCCGCAGCCGCCCGAGGTCACGCCGGGCATCCTGGAGACGGCCGGTGTCGTAGTAGAGCCCGAACCTGAGCAGGTAGGTTCGCCAGTTCTCCGGTTCCAGTTCGATCGCCCGGTTGTACTCGGAGAGCGCCAGCGCATACTGCCCCCGGCTCTCGGCGATGATGCCCAGCTGCATGTGGGGTTCGGGGGACCAGGGGTCGAGCTTCGAAGCGGTCTGCGCCTGATCGACCGCCCGATCCAGATGGCCCGAACGGACTGAATCCGCGCTCGCGTCTATGTAGTGATCGGCGGCAGCCGGGACGGCCAGGGCCACCACTGCGATCCAGGCGACCAGCAGGCCGGCAATCGTGAAAGCGCCACCTGCCCCGGCCCGTTTGCGTTCCGGTTCCACCGCCTCGGCCGAGGTGATCCACGCTGCGACCAGCATCAGCAGGGCTGCGGTAGCGCCCAGTTTCCAGAACCAGTCGAAGGCGAGTGAAAAGAAGAGACCGACGGTCAGGGCCAGCATTACCGGGGCATCTCGCCCGGCCCGGCGTCGCCAGCCCAGAAGGCCCAGCCAGATCAGGGAGAGCGGGATTGCGAGCGCGAGCAGACCTCCGGGAATTCCGAGTTCGGCCAGGTTCTCGAGGTAGAAGGAGTGGGCGTCCTGGGTTACCACCGGGACATCACGCCGCAGGGTCCATTCGGTCGGATAGGTGCCGGCACCGGAGCCCAGTACGGGATTGTCGGCGAAGATGTCCAGCGCCACCCGGTTGAACTCGTATCGGCCCGACCCGGAGAGATCGGCGAAGCGCGATTTCGCGTCGGAAGGAGCCGGCACGTCGCTGACCGTGAACTGGTCCCAGACGTTGTTGCCGAAGGCGAGCGAGAAGACCAGCAGGAAAGCGACCGCAGCCCCCGCCAGTGAAAGCAGCAGCCGACGGTCACGGGAGGTCTCCAGCGCTCCCTGGACGAGCCGGCCACGTTTCCGGGCGATCCGGACCAGCCCCTCGAGGGCGGCTGCGGCCAGGGCCATCGCCACCACTGCGGCGAGGATCACGATCAGGCTTTCCCCGGCCGTCGGATCACCGACTTTGTCACCGGAAATGGCCGGATACATGCTCACCACCAGGAGCAGCAGCGTCGTTCCTGCCACCACGACCACGAGGGTGGCCATGACTCTCAGGCGGCGGGTCGAGAGGAAGAGCAACAGGATCATCGCGATCACGGCAACCAGCAGCCCGCCCCGCGAATAGGTCAGGTACAGGGCCGTGGCACCGAGGATCCCGATTGACAGGCAACCGCTCCGCCACCATCGGTTTCCGGCGATGGCGGCGAACCAGGTGAACAGGACCGCGGCCGCACCGCAGGAGATCCCGTCGCCGTTCCAGTAGCCGAGGGGGTAGGTGAGACGGACCAGGCCCTCCTCGAGATCCCGGTTACTGCCCGGGATCAGCCGGTCGCCCAGGGCGAGCAGCACGATCACCGCAAGTCCGGCCCCGATGCCGCGAGCGAACCATTCGCGCTGTTTCGGGGTTCTCATCGTGAGGTAACTGGCTGTGAAGATTCCGAGGTAACCGATTCCTCGCTCGAATTCAGCCAGGCTCGACGAGACCGAGCTAGACCAGATCGATGAAATCGCCGAAAGCAAAGACAGGGACAGAAGCAGCCCGCCGACCAGGAAGAGCGATCTTCCCGGCCGGATCCTGTCCGGCCAGGGACCCAGGAGCAGCACCGCAACCAGCACCCAGGCGAGGATCCCGGTCAGGTGCCGGGCGAACAGGTCGTATCCGCCACCACCGAGCGCCAGTCCGCTCAGGAGCAGAAAAGGAACCAGAAATGCGATCAGATCGGCTATCTTCCCTGCGGATGAACGCCCGTACGACTCATACCGTCTCCGCGCGGCTCCTGCTCTGCCTCGCGGCATCGATATTGGGGCTGATGGTTCTGGCATACGGTGTGGCACCGGGCACGGTACTTGCTTCATCGGCAACCGACGTCTACACGGAAGAGAAGCCACCGCCCACCCCGACCCAGAACAACAATGGCGGCAACGACAATTCGGGCAGCCAGTCCAGCGGGAACAGCAACAGTTCGGGCGGCAGTTCAAGCTCGGGGAGCAGTGATTCCGGCTCAGGCAGCTCGGGCTCTTCCAGCGGCTCCGGCTCCGGCTCCGGCGGCAGTGATTCCTCCGGTAGCGGAACCACGACCAAGAGCAAGCAGTACAGCGACGGGAACTACAACCCGGCCACCGATTCGGATAAGAACGAGAAGAAGTCCGCCAAGAAGGATGACTCGAAGTCGGATGATTCGACCGCAGCAGTGGCGACTTCCGGAGACGATGATGGCGGCGGCGGTGGTTCCGCACTGCCTTGGATCATCGCCGTGCTGATCGGGGTTCCCCTGATCGGAGCGGGCGGCTATTACGCCTGGGCCAGGTACCGGTCGCGCGACGACGAGACCCGGGACCGCCTCAAGTCGGCCCTTGGGGAAGGCAAGTCGACCGGATCCTGAACCGGGTTCCCGTTCAGCCCCGTTTTCCGGGGCCGGGAGAGAGCGCCGTTATCAGCAGGCTGACCGCGAGCTTTGCGGCGATCCCGAGATAGACCGCGAAATTGACCAGGCTGGGGTTTCCGGGGGCGTCGAAGCGCCGGTAGAAGCGCCCCATGCCGCGGTGAAAGGCGATCTCCTGCCGCGGCCGGCGACGGGCCGGGCTTGAGCCGCCCTTGACATGCAGGGCCTCCCCGGCCGGCTCGTAGAACACCGTCCAGCCCGCTTCGCCGAAGCGTCGGCACCAGTCCAGGTCCTCCATGTAAAGCCAGTAGCCCTCGTCAAGCGGCCCGACCTGATCGGCTGCCTCCCGCCGGACCAGCATGAAGGCGCCGTTCACTGCCTCGACCGGCCCGGCCTCGTTCTCGCCCAGCCAGGTCGCCCGGTACTGGGTGAGACTGTCGGGCGCTCCCGGGAGCCGCCCGATCCCGGTGAAATGCGCAAGTGCCGCCAGCGGGGTCGGGAACGCCCGCTTGCTGGCGTGGTCGAAAGTCCCGTCGGCGGTTACGAGCCGGACTCCGACCATTCCCACCTCCGGCGACCGGTCGAGACGGGAGATCGCCGCGTCGATCGTGCCTTCACGTACTTCGGTATCGGGATTCAACAACAGGAACATCCGGGGGCCGTTCCCCCGGCCGGAATCCATGAGAACCGCGTTGTTGGCGGCTGAGAAACCGACGTTGCCGAGCCGGATCAGCCGGACCTCGGGGAATTCCGCTTCGACCATGTCGGGGGTGCCGTCGGTCGATCCCGAATCGACCACGGTCACCCGGGTGGGTGGAGCGGGCGGGAACCGGCGCAGCGAAAGCAGGCAGCTCCGGAGCAGGTCGGCGGCACCGTGACTGACCACGACGATCTCCAGCTCGGGCTGCTCCATGGCGGTCAGGCTATTGCTAGAAGGCCCCGTCGCCCCGGATTACGGCCTGGGGAGTGCGGAGCAGGATCTTGATGTCGCCGGTGATCGTCAGGTTGTCCACATAGTCCCGCTCCAGGGCGAGACGCTCTTCGAAGGTCAGGCCGCCCCGCCCGGCCACCTGCATCGGCCCGGTCAGCCCGGGCTTCACCCGGAGTCGCTGGCGCTGCCTCTCGTCATAGAGGGCAACGACCGCCTCCTCCTCCGGCCGTGGACCGACCAGGGCCATGTCGCCCTTCAGCACGTTGATGAACTGGGGCACCTCGTCGAAGCTCGACCGTCGCAGCAACCGCCCGACCCGGGTCACCCTGGGATCGTCTGCGATCTTGAAGGCCGGTTCGTCGAGGGCGTCCAGGTCGATCAGCGAGTCGAGCTGCTCTTCGGCGTCGGCGGTCATGGTGCGGAGCTTGTACATCGTGAAGTTGCGGCCGTCCCGTCCCACCCGCACCTGCCGGAAGAAGACCGGGCCGCGTGAGTCGAGCCGGATGGCCAAAGCGGCCAGGCCCAGGAACGGCGCCATGATGGTCAGCATCGAGATCGAGACGAGCAGGTCCATGGTGCGTTTGATCGCCATCGTCGATCGCGGCGGGTCGCCGAACTGGAAGTCCAGCATCGGCACCTCGGCGATGCGGTTCAGTTCGGTACCCGGACCCAGCACCGCCTGGTTGGCCGGGACCATGGTCACCGACACATGGGACTTGCGGCAGGTTGCGATGATCTCGCCCACCGCGCGGGCGCTGAGATCGTCGTCGGCGATGACCACGCGATTGACCCGCTGGCCGGTCGCGATCTCCGGCAGGTTCTCGGGTGGGCCGAAGTAGCGGGCACCGGCGCTGGCCGGCCCCGAAACCTCGCCACCCTCTGTCTGTCCGACATATCCGACGAGGTCGAGGTGGTCTCCTCCCTGGACCAGCAGTCTCATCGAGACCAGCCTTGCCTTCTGCCCGGAGCCGACGACCAGCGTCCTTTCGGGTGCAGCGATCTGGCGGTAAAGCCAGCGGACGAGACTGCGGAGGACGATCGCGACGAAGAAGGCTACGGTCCCGATCACGACCATCACCGAACTGGTCAGGTGGGCATCGAGCAGGCCGGTGATCGCCCAGGCAACAGCGATGGTGATCGCGGCGGTGGCGAGGAGTTCGGGCAGTTCATCCAGCGTCGAATGACGGATCCGGCGGCTGTCCCGATCGTAGAGGTTGTTGATCTTGGCTACCAGGATCCAGATCGGGATTGCCAGCAGGGCCCAGATCGTCTCGCCGTTGTTCAGCGAGCTCCACTGGTCGGCGACGAGCACGCCGATACCGATCGCAGTCGCGTCGGCCATGGCAAGTCCCCACCGACGAAAGCGCTGCAACTGCCGGACCTGGTCCTGGCTGCTGGTTCGGGCAGGGGTCTTGGCCACCACCCGACCGGAGGCTGCTGGCTCACCGCTTTCGGTTCTGGAGCCGGACTGAGTCACTCGAAAATCAATTCTCCCAGACCAATAACAGTCAAACACGCGCATGGATGCGGTTTCCCGGTCCCGGGTTGCCGGGGGCGTAGCATCCGGGGGTTAAGGATGCCCGCAAGAGCGACCATGGAACCCCTTCCCGAGAACCCGCTCGCACCGTTCAGCGAGCCGGTTCGCCGGTGGTTTTCGGCTTCGTTCGAAGGCGCCACCCCGGCACAGGCTCTCGGCTGGCAGTCGATCTCTTCGGGCTCAGACACGTTGATCTGCGCTCCCACCGGATCCGGCAAGACCTTGGCGAGCTTTCTCTGGGGGATTGACCGTCTTGCCCGCACCCGTCGGGAGGTGGCCTCGGGGAACCTGCCGGAGCCGGAACCGGGGGTCCGGCTGGTTTACGTCTCGCCGCTGAAGGCACTCTCCTACGACATCGAGCGGAACCTGCGGGCTCCGCTGAAGGGGATCGGGGTTGAGCTTTCGGTCGGTATACGCACCGGTGATACGCCCCAGAAGGAACGCAACCGGATGCGGCGCGAACCGCCGGAGATCCTGATCACCACCCCCGAGTCCCTCTACCTGATGCTCTCCTCGGGGGCGAGGGACATCCTGGCCGGGGTCGAAACGGTGATCGTCGACGAGATCCACGCGGTGGCGGCGACCAAACGCGGCGCTCATCTGGCCCTGACCCTGGAAAGGCTGGAACACCTGGTCCGGGAGAACCGTGATCGGCAACTTGAACTGTCCGAGGCGAAATCGCCTGAGGCCGGCGCCCGGGGGATCCAGCGAATCGGGCTGTCGGCCACCCAGCGGCCGCTGGAGCGGATCGCCGGCTTCCTCTCCGGCCCGGGCCGGGAGTGTCAGGTGGTGGACCCCGGGCAGCGCAAGGAACTCGACCTCGAGATCGTCGTCCCGGTCGAAGACATGACTGCCCCGGAAGCCGAACATGACGACGGCTCGGCCGACGACGCGCCGATCCGTTCGATCTGGCCGGCGATCTACCCGGAGCTCCTGGCCCAGGTCCGGGAGCACACGTCAACCATCGTCTTCGTCAACAACCGTCGCGCCGCCGAGCGGCTCGCCCAGCGTCTCAACGACCTCGACCAGGAGACCGGAGAGATCGAATCGCCGGACCGGACCGCGACCGAAGGCCCACGGCCGGAACAGACCGAAGCGGTCCGGGCGAACGAGTCCGAGGGCCTGCCGCTGGCCCGTGCTCACCACGGTTCGCTTTCCCATGAGGAACGAACCGAGGTCGAAGAGCAGCTCAAGTCCGGTCTCATTCCCTGCCTCGTCGCCACCTCCTCGCTGGAGTTGGGGATTGACATGGGTGCGGTCGATCTCGTGGTCCAGGTCGAGTCACCAAAGTCGGTGGCCCGGGGTCTGCAGCGGATCGGACGGGCCGGCCACGGGTTGGGAGAGACTTCGAAGGGCCGGCTGTTCCCCAAGTTCCGCGGGGACCTGCTCGAAAGCGCGGTGGTCACGAGGCGCATGCGGGAAGGCCAGATCGAAGAGACGGTCATCCCGTCCAATCCGCTCGATGTCCTGGCCCAGCACCTGGTCTCGATGGCGGCACTCGACAAGTGGGACACCGGGGAGGCCTACGAGCTGGTCCGTCGCACCACCCCCTTCGCCGATCTGTCGCGCGAGCAGTTCGACAACGTGCTCGACATGCTCGACGGCCGGTACCCCTCTGACCGGTTCGCCGAGCTGAGGCCCCGGCTGGTCTGGGACCGGACCGGCGGCACGATGGAAGGCCGCAAGGGCGCCCGGTCGCTGGTCGTGACCAATGCCGGGACAATCCCGGACCGTGGCCTTTACGGGGTTCACCTTCCCGATGGCCGCCGGGTGGGGGAACTCGACGAGGAGATGGTCTACGAGGCCCGGGCCGGCCAGGTGTTTCTGCTCGGCGCCTCGAGCTGGCGGATCCAGGAGATAACCCGCGACCGGGTGATCGTGATCCCGGCCCCCGGGGTTCCGGGAGCGATCCCCTTCTGGCACGGCGACGGGATCGGCCGGCCGGCCGAGCTCGGCGAGGCGATCGGCGCCTTCGCCCGGGAAGCGGTCAACGCCGATCCGGCCGAGCTCGAGGAGAGCCACGACCTCGATCCGCGGGCGGCCCGAAACCTGATCGCCTACCTGAAGGACCAGCAGGACGCGACCCGGGTCGTCCCCTCGGATACGACCGTGGTGATCGAGCGCTTCCGTGACGAGATCGGCGACTGGCGGCTGGTCGTGCTCTCGCCCTGGGGCGGCCGGGTACATGCCGCCTGGGGCCTTGCGATCGCCCGCAAGCTGCGCGACCAGCACGGACTCGAGGCCGACGCGATCCATTCCGACGACGGCATCGCGGTTCACCTGCCGGATGCGGACGAGCCACCCTCGGCCGACCTGGTCCTGATCGAACCGGACGAGCTAGAGGACCTGGTGGTGCGGGAACTCGGCACCTCGGCTCTGTTCGGGGCACGCTTCCGGGAGAACGCGGCCCGCTCGCTGCTGATCCCCCGGGCCTATCCGGGCAAGCGGACCCCGCTCTGGCAACAGCGCCTGAAGTCCCAGAGCCTGCTCGAGGTGGCTCAGGACTTCCCCCGATTCCCGGTCATTCTCGAGACCTACCGCGAGTGTCTGCAGGACGTATTCGACCTGCCCGCTCTCAACAAGCTCCTGCGCGGCATCCATTCCCGGGAGATCTCGCTGGTCGAGGTCGAGACCCAGACCGCCTCGCCGTTTGCTTCCTCGCTGCTCTTTGACTATGTCGCGACCTACATGTACGAGGGCGACACCCCGAACGCGGAGCGCCGGGCCACCGCGCTCTCGCTGGATCGGGAGCTGCTGCGGGAGCTGCTCGGCCAGGACGAGTTGCGCGAGCTGATCGATCCCGACGCACTCGAGGAGGTCGAAGCTTCGCTTCAGCACCTGTCCGGGCAGGGCCAGGCAAGCGACCGGGACGGCCTCCAGCAGGTGCTGCGCCGGCTCGGCGACCTGACCGCGGAGGAAGCGGAGTCGAGGGTGGCCGAGGGCTATTCGGCTTCATCGATGCTCGAGAACCTCGTCTCGGAGCGGCGGGTGGCCAAGGTCCGGATCAACGGGGAGGAGCGGTTCATCGCGGCCGAGGACGCCGGGCTCTACCGGGACGCCCTGGGCGTCTCGCCGCCGGCCGGGCTGCCCGCGGGCTTCCTCGAAGAGCGGGAGGACCCGCTGGTCACCCTCCTGTCGCGTTACGCCCGCACCCACGGCCCCTTCCCGACCTCCTGGCCGAGAGAGCGGTACGGGGTGGACCCGACTCCCGCCCTGAAGGAGCTGGAAGCCGACGGCACCGTGGTCCGGGGCGAGATCAGGCCAGGCGGCAGCGAGCGGGAATGGTGCGAGGCGGAGGTGCTGCGCCGGATCAGGCGGGCCAGCCTCGCCCATCTGCGCCAG
Organism: Solirubrobacterales bacterium; assembly: GCA_020438395.1. Lineage (GTDB taxonomy): Bacteria > Actinomycetota > Thermoleophilia > Solirubrobacterales > 70-9 > 67-14. The sequence continues at coordinate 16,109 of JAGQUR010000005.1, forward strand.
GAGGTCGAGCCGGCCGACGGCGCCGCCTACGCCCGCTTCCTGGCCTCATGGCAGGGGATCGACCGCCATCGTCCTCTTCGTCGTGACGCCCGGCCGGGCGCGGGCGCGGACCGGCTCCGCGAGATCCTCGTCCCGCTGCAGGGGGTGGCGCTGACCCAGTCGGTCTGGGAGAACGACGTGCTGCCGCGCCGGCTCGGTTCCTACAGCCCGACCTGGCTGGACGAACTCTGCACCAGCGGCGAGGTCGTCTGGGTCGGTGCCGGGGCGGTCGGCCGCACCGACGGCAGGGTTGCCCTGTATTTCCGCGAGGACGTCCGGCTGGCCGGTCCTCCGCCGGCCAACGCGAAACTCGATCCGCCGGAAGGCGAGGTCCACGACGCGATCCGGGAGCGCCTTTCCGCCGGTCCGGCCTTCTGGCTCGATCTGGTCGGCGAACTCGACCATCCCGCCGAGGAGCTTCATTCCGCCCTCTGGGACCTCGCCTTCGGGGGTGAGATCACCAATGATTCATTCGCTCCCCTCAGGGCCCCGCGTCTGCGTTCGGTCCCGACCTACGAGCCCGGCGGTCGCCGCTTTTCGCGTCGCCGGGCCGCGACCGGTCCGACCGTCCAGGGCCGCTGGTCGCTGACCGAGACCCTTTTCCGGAACGCACCGGCGGCCGGCCCGAGGCTGCGAGCCCAGGCCGAACTCATGCTCGAGCGCTACGGGATCCTGACCCGGGAGATGGCGCTTGCCGAAGGAATTCCGGGTGGCTTCTCGACCCTCTACCCGGAACTCTCCAATCTCGAGGTACTCGGCACCGCCCGTCGCGGCTATTTCGTCGAGGGACTCGGCGGCGCCCAGTTCGCCCTTTCCGGCGCGGTGGAGCGCCTGCGGGCCCTGCCGGCCGAGGAGAATGGTCCCGACACCTTCACCATCCTTGCCGCTACCGACCCGGCCAGTCCCTGGGGCTCGACCCTGCCCTGGCCCAAACTCGAGTCCGGTCGCAAGGCCGCCCGTGCGGCCGGCGCCTACGTGCTCGCCCGCAACGGCCACCCCCTGCTCTACGTGGAACGGGGCGGCAAAGGCCTGCTTCGACTGGATCCTTCCCTGGAAGGGGAGGCTCTCGCCGCGGCCCTTTCGGCCCTGACCGAGGAGGCCAACGCCGGACGGCTCGGCCAGCTCAAGATCGAGCGCTTCGACGGCGAGCCGATTCTCGGCTCGACATTCGAACAGCTTCTCGTCGCGGCCGGGTTCAGCCGCCAGCCTCGCCGCCTGGTCGCCCCCGGCTGATGGCCGAGGGAATTTTCGGTGCCTCGGCCCCGATTGATCGGGAACGTCTTGTCTTTCCGCCCCGATGCGGGATAATCCGCCGGTGACTTCGGCCGAGGAGAGCACAGTCGGGCTGCTGAGAAGCGTGCCCCTTTTCGCCGAGCTTGACCCGGACGAGCTCGAGCAGTTTTCCCGTGTCGCCATTCCCCGCTCCTATCCGGCGGGCACCAGGGTCTTCCACGAGGGCGACCATTCGGACGCCTGCTACATCGTCAAGTCGGGAACCTTCCGGGTGACCCGCGAGCATCCCGACGGGCGGGCTATCACCCTTGCCACCCTGGGGGAGGGCGACATCGTCGGCGAGCTGGCGATGCTTGACGGCGAGGTCCGTTCCGCCTCGGTCGAGACCCTCGGCGGTGACGGCGAGCTGCTGGCCCTGCCGGCCAACGACGTCCGTTCCCTGCTTGAGCGGCACCCGGAGATCACGGTCAAGTTCGTCGCTGCCCTGACCCGGCGTCTGAGGTCCGCCAACGAGCGGATCTCCCGCCAGTCCTTCCAGACCGTGCCCTCGCGCGTGGCCGGCGTGCTCTCGCAGATGGTCGCGGAAGAGGGTGAGGACGGGCGGCAGGTGACGATCCGGATGAACCAGGCCGACCTGGCCCAGCTGGCCGGCACCTCCCGGGAGAGCGTCAGCCGCTTTCTCGCGGACCTCGAGCGTTCCGGTGTGGTCAAGGCGGGAAGGGGCCAGGTGACCATCCTGGAACCCGCCCGGCTCGGCAACTACATATTCTAGGTCGGCGAAATGACCGGACTTCTGGCTCTCAACTTCTATTCGCCCCTCTTCGTGGATCAGCTCAGGCGTGGTCGCAAGACGGCGACGATCCGCCTCGGCAACAAGTCGGGCAAGTACCAGCGCAGCCAGATCGTCTGGGTCACCGTCGGCTCCCGACACTCCCGTCGCGAGAAGATCTTCTCCGCCGTCATTGACGAGGTCGAGGTCAAACGGCTGTCCGAGCTCTCGCCCCGCGACATCGAGCGGGACAATCCCGAGTTCCGCCGGGTTGACGAGACCAGGAACTTCCTCCAGAAGATCTATGACCGGCCGATCGAGGAGGACGCGATCGTCACCGTGGTCCACTTCTCGCAGATCGTCGAGCCGGGCCTGACCGGTTACGGCACCGTCCCGTCCCCGAACTAGATGTCCGGGTCGGGGGACTCGGCTGCCTTCGCTTTCGTCTCGCGCTGGGAGCTCTCGGCCCCTCGTCAGCCGGTCTGGGACGCCCTGGTCGACTTCAACGCCTGGCCGGTCTGGTGGCCGGGACTGGAATCGGTCATCGAGACGATCCACGGAGATGCCGAAGGGATCGGCCAGAAGGCGACCGCGGTCTGGCGTGGGCCGGTCGGCTATTCGCTGAAGATGGCGATTGAGGCGGTGGAGAGGGTTCACCCTGATTTCCTCAGGGGCGTGGCCACCGGTGACGTGGTCGGAGAGGGCACCTGGACCCTGGGCACGACCGGCGACGATTGGACCTCGATCGAGTTCGACTGGAACGTCCGGGCCAACCGCAAATGGATGGAGTTCCTCGCGCCTGTCGCCAGGCCCCTGTTCGTCTCCAGCCACGACCACGTGATGAAAGAGGGCGCGGAAGGCCTCGCGAAGCACCTTTCCGCCGATCTGCGGGACTTTTCCGCCTCTGTCGAGTGACCCGTCGCCCGCCCGCCGGACAGGGTTGAGTGGCGGAGACTCAGGTTTTTCACAATTGAGCCTTGACCGAAGGCACCGATCCTGTATGGTTCTCCGTTGCTGGCACTCTCCCCCCGAGAG